>JAFRNO010000258.1 GCA_017430155.1 Kiritimatiellia bacterium
ACCTGGATCTCGCCGTCGAAGCCGCACACCTGGCAGTAGTCGCTCTTCGTGTTCAGCTCGGCGTACATGATGTGGTCGTAGATGAACTGCATGATCGAGAGGACGGCCGGGATGTTGTTCTGCATGTCCGGCACCTCCACGTAGGAAATCGCGCCGCCGGGCGAGAGCTTCTGGAACTTCGCCTCCAGGGCAAGCTTGTCGAACGCGTCGATCGGCTCCGTCACGTGCACGTGGTAGGAGTTCGTGATGTAGTTCTTGTCCGTCACGCCCTTCACGATGCCGAAGCGCTCCTGCAGGCACTTCGCGAAGCGGTAGGTGGTGGACTCGAGCGGCGTGCCGTAGATGGAGAAGTCGATGTCGGACGCCTTCTTCCACTTGGCCGTGTACTCGTTGAGCTTCTTCATGATGTCGAGGCCAAGCGCCTCGCCCTGGAACTCGGTGAGCTTCTTGCCGATGAGCGCGTACACGCACTCCCAGAGGCCGGCGTAGCCGAGCGAGATGGTCGAGTAGCCGTGGAACAGCAGGTCGTCGATCTTCTCGCCCTTCTCGAGGCGCGCGAGCGCGCCGTACTGCCAGAGGATCGGCGCCGCGTCGGAGAGCGTGCCCATCAGGCGGTCGTGCCGGCAGTTGAGCGCGCGGTGGCAGAGCTCCATGCGTTCGTCGAAGATCTCCCAGAACTTCGCCATGCGCGCGTCCTCGGAGGCGTCCGGACCCGCGGCCTTGACGGCCGAGAGCGCCACGTCCACGAGGTTGATCGTCACGACGCCCTGGTTGAAGCGGCCGTAGTAGCGGTGCTGGCCGGGCTTGTAGTTCTTGGCCTTCGAGATGTTGCCGATGCCCGCGTCGGTGAAGCGGTCCGGCGTGAGGAACGAGCGGCAGCCCATGCAGGTGTACACGTCGCCCTTCAGCTCGAGCATCATCTTCTCGCTGATGTAGTCGGGCACCATGCGCTTCGCGGTGCACTTCGCCGCGAGCTCGGTGAGGTAGAAGTAGGGCGTGCCCTCCTTGACGTTGTCCTCCTCCAGCACGTAGATGAGCTTCGGGAACGCCGGCGTGATGTACACGCCCACCTCGTTCTTGACGCCCTGGATGCGCTGCTTGAGCATCTCCTCGATGATGACCGCGAGATCCTTCTTCTCCTGCTCGCTGCGCGCCTCGTTGAGGTACATGTACACGGTGATGAACGGCGCCTGGCCATTCGTCGTCATGAGCGTGACCACCTGGTACTGGATCGTCTGCACGCCGCGCACGATCTCGTCCCTGACGCGCTTCTCCACGATCTCGGCCTTCTTCGCCGGGTCGATCGCGGCGCCGACGAACGACAGCTCCTCGTCCACCTCCTGCGTGATCTTCTCGCGGCTCACCTGCACGAACGGCGCGAGGTGCGTGAGGGAAATGGATTGCCCGCCGTACTGGTTGGACGCCACCTGCGCGATGATCTGCGTGGCGATGTTGCACGCCGTGGAGAACGAATGCGGACGGTCGATCGTGGTGCCGCTGATCACCGTGCCGTTCTGCAGCATGTCCTCGAGGTTCACGAGGTCGCAGTTGTGCATCCGCTGCGCGTAGTAGTCCATGTCGTGGAAATGAAGGATGCCGGCGTCGTGCGCCTTCACGACCTCCTCCGGCAGCAGGAGGCGCTTCGTCACGTCCTTGGAAACCGCGCCGGCCATGTAGTCGCGCTGGACGGAGTTGATCGTCGGGTTCTTGTTCGCGTTCTCCTGCTTCGCCTCCTCGTTCGTGCAGTTGATGAGCGTGAGGATCTCGCCGTCCGTCGTGTTGTGCTGGCGCTTGAGGGACTGGATGAAACGGTACGTGATGTACTTCTTCGCCACCAGGTGCGCGCCCGCCTCCTGGATCTTCGTCTCCACCAGGTCCTGAATCTCTTCCACGCTCAGGGCCCGGTCATGCGCGGCCGCGAAGGCCTCGATCTGTTCGGCGATGCGCTGGATGCGCGCCTCCGTCAACTTGTCCGCATCGTCCACCGTGGCATTGGCCTTGCTGATGGCGACGACGATCTTCGAACGATCGAACGGCGCTTCCTCGCCGCTACGCTTGATAATGTTCATGACGCTCCCTTCTCCTTTTAAGTTTGTTGTTGGTTGAAGTTTCTTTTGAAAGGCAAACGAGACAAGTTTACCACAAACCCCTCTCCGCATGCAAGGGGAAATATCAATATCTTGTATTATTTTTTTCGGCGGGATACTACATATAGACAATTCGCCCAAAACGGCGTTTCTCGTCCATTTTACGGAGATACGCGCGGGACAGCCGGTTTTTCCTGCCATCTTTCAAGTGTGTGAAGGATGAAACGGAAGGTCTTTTCGCGCTCGGAGGGCTTCAATGCGCAGGCCCAGACGACGATGAGATTCCATCCCTGCTCCGCCCACTCCCGCTCGTGCGCGGCGTCGCGCCGCACGTTGCGGCGGAACTTATCGTTCCAGAACTTCCGGTTCGACGCAGGCGACGAAGATGCATCGCGGCAGAGAGTCTCCTGCACGAGTTTCCGTCCGTCCCACGCCCACCCGTGCCGATGCCAGAAACAGCCGCGCACCTCGATCAACGCGCGGCAGCGCGGAACGACGATGTCGGGATGTCCGACGATGCGCCTGTCGCAGACGCGAAAGCGGTAGCCGTTCGCATGGAGCATCTTGCGCACAAGGATCTCCGGCTTCGTGTCGCGCGAGCGTATCCGGCTCATGATGCGGCTGCGCTGTTCGGGCGTGACGGTGTCCATGGCGATCCTCCCTACGATCCGCTGATCTGCGGCACGAGACGATGAACGAGACGGCTCGCCAGCCACAGCCCGGCGGCGGCGGCGAGGAAAGACAGGCGCGGCACGATGAGCATGAAGCCGATCTGCAGGTAGATCAACGCGCCGATCGTCTTCCCCACGGCCCGACGGCGTTCCGGCGGGCCATGCGCCATCCAGAGCGGCTCCACGGCGAAGCACCAGGAGAGGAACGTGCAGCAGCATCCCGCCACGGGCAAGACGAGCATGAGGGAAGACGAGAGCGCCATCCCCGACGAACATGCAATCGGCACGAATCCGAGCAGAGGCAGGAACGCGGACAGGCCCAGCAGGAAGCGGCGGTTGCCGAGTCCCTCGCTCGGACGCTCCTCGCCCTCCGAGAGCTTCGTCACGGACTCGATGTAAGCGGCCCAACCCATCGCCAGCACGCAGAGCGCGACGAACAGGCAGACGCTTTCAGGCAGGAAGCTCCGCGCATAAGGCTGGACGTCCGGCACCCATGCCGCCAGGCCGCCGCACATCACGCTCATGCCCCGGCAAGCGCCCATGAGCCACGGCCACTTCAGGCGGTTGTACGCATAGACGCAGCCGCAGAGCATCATCATCGCCACGATCCATGACATCGGCAGCGGCGCGCCGGGACTGAGCTGCCCCACGATCCAAACCGGCAGGAACCAAGCCGCAAGGAGGCAGGCGTTCGTCGCCACCATGGCCGACGTCTTGGAAATCTCCCCGCGCGGAATCGGACGGTCCGGCGCGTTCACGGCGTCCGTGCGCGCGCCGACGAGGTCGTTGTCCGCCAAGCCGAACATGTACATGAACAGCACGCCGACCGCCGCCGCGAACGCCTGCGGCAGCGTCGCGTCGCCCGCCGGCATCATGAACGCCGCGCCCGCCAGCGCGTCGCCGGGCGCGGTCGGGAGGTTGGGCACGCGGAAAAAACGCAGCCAGGGATTGTCCTTCAGCGGAAACACGCGGAATAGTATACCACAACCGGACGCGTCAGAACTTCACTACGGCGCCAATGCCGAAAACCGTGAGGTCGCGGCGGCGCTGGCCGCGCGAGCCGTTCTCCATGACGCTCGCGCGCGCATCCTCGGAAACTAGGCCGAACTGCGAGAGGGAGGTCGTGACGCTGAACCAGTCGGTCACCTTCCACGCGAGCTCCAGTTGCGCCACGAGCGCCTGCGGTCCGCTGTGGTAGCTGCGGCCGGAGACGTTCTGCCCGTACCGGCGGTTGAAATGCCGCTCGTCGCCGAGTTCCGCGTAGAAGATCGGCGTGAGCGTGAGGTTGTCCACCAGCGGGAACCCGTGCTGTACGCCGACCCGGTAGTAGGTCCAGTCGTTCGGGTGCGTGCCGCGGCGGATAAGGCACCACGGCGTCAGGTAGGGGTTCTTCAACGCCTCGTACAGCCGATACTCGTGGATTGTGGCGTCGCTGCGCCCGCGCAGGCGTCCGCGCGCGCCCGGAAACGTGAGCCAGTCCTTCATCACCTCCGACGTGAGCGTCCAGTCCTTGTCGATTTCCCAGTCGTAGCGGTAGAAGAAGCCCCAGTCCACCTCGTGGAACGAGCGGCGGAACAGGTTCTCGCGCCGGTTGCCGAGCCCCGAGACGTCCCAGTGCCACAGGCCGACGCGTCCGTAGGAACCGAGGGCGCCGTCCACGCGGACAAGCTGCGTCATCACGGGGCGGTCTTCGCACACGCGCCCGCGCGAGATGTACGCCGTACGCGCCTCGGGCACGTAACGGAGGTGAAGGTCGGCGTCCGCAAGCTCCACCCCGTTCGTCCCCGCCCCGACGGCGGCGGCGAGCACAACGAAAACCGCGCAGATCCGCGGCCGACTGTACGCAACTTGCAACACGCGGCTTAGTATACCAAAAAACGGCGCAGACGGCACGGCAGCCTCACATCAAGTTGAGGGCGTCCACGTCGAAGGCGATGCGCAGCGCCTCGGGCGGAGGGCGCACCGAACGCAGCCACTTGACGGCGTCGACGGCGGCCTTCGCCGTGGGCGTGCGCAGCACGACGTGGTAGCGGAACCAGCCGTCCGCCTTGGAGAGCGGCGCCTCGGCGGCCTCCGACACGCGGAAGCCCTCGTTGCCGGACGAGGCGTTGGCCTTCTTCGCCCAGCCTTCGAGCGACCGCGCGTAAAGATCCGCCCAGTCGCGCGCGAGCGCCTCGACCTTTGAACGGAACACGAGCGTCGAGAGACGGCAGTACGGCGGAAAATACGCCGCGCGGCGGTCTTCAAGCTCGCCGGCGGCGAACGCGGCGTAGTCGCTCTTCGCCGCGGCGGCGATGGCCGCCGCGTCCGGCTGGAAGGTCTGGATCTACACCTCGCCGGGCTTTTCGGCGCGGCCGGCGCGGCCGCTCACCTGCGCGAGCAGCTGGTAGGTGCGTTCGCTCGCGCGCGGGTCGGGACGGTTGAGCGACGTGTCGGCGTTCAGCACGCCCACGAGCGTGACGTTCGGGAAGTCGAGGCCCTTCGCGATCATCTGCGTGCCGAGGAGGACGTCCGCCTTGCCGGCGCGGAACGCGGAGAGGATGTCGTCGTGCGAGAACTTGCGCGACGTGGAGTCTGCGTCCATCCGCAGGATCTTCGCGCGCGGGAAGCAGGCCTGCAGCGCGGCCTCGGCGCGCTGTGTGCCCACGCCGCCGTAGGAGAGTTCCTTCGCATGGCAGATCGGGCAGTCCGCTGGGAGCCGTGCCCAGCCGCCGCACACGTGGCAGCGGAGGCATTGGTCCGCCCGGTGGTAGGTGTACGGCACGGCGCATTCCGGACATTCCGCCACCCAGCCGCAGTCCGGACAATCCAGCACGCGCGCGTACCCGCGCCGGTTGAGGAAGAGTATCGTCTGCTCGCCGCGGTCGAGACGGCTGCGCACCGCCTCCAGGAGGAGCGACGAATAGATGGGCACGTGTCCCATGCGCTCCAGTTCCTGCTGCATGTTGACGAGATGGACGTCGGGCAAAGAGCGTCCCGCCACACGCGCGGGCACGGAGGCGAGCTCGTACTTGTGCTGCTGCGCGTTGAGCCACGACTCGAGCGACGGCGTGGCGCTGCCGAGCACGATGCGCGCGCCCTCGAAGCGCGCGCGCATCACGGCCACGTCGCGCGCGTGGTAGCGCGGCGTCTCGTCCTGCTTGTAGGAGGGATCGTGCTCCTCGTCCACCACGATCAGCCCGAGATTCGCGACGGGCGCGAAGATCGCGCTGCGCGGCCCCACCACCACGCGCGCCTCGCCCGTGCGGATGCGGTGCCATTCGTCATAGCGCTCGCCGTCGGACAGCGCCGAATGCAGCACGGCCACCTGCCCGCCGAAGCGCCCCGCGAACCGACGCACCGTCTGGGGCGTGAGCGAGATCTCGGGCACGAGCACGATGGCGCCCTTCCCCTCTTCCAGAAGGCGCGCGATCGCCTGGAGGTAGATCTCCGTCTTGCCGCTGCCCGTCACGCCGTGCAGCAGCACGGGACGCGGTGCTCCGCGACCGTCCCCCGGTAGGGCGGTCGCCCCGCGACCGCCGATCTCTTGCGCGAATATCGTCGCAAGCGCCTGCGCCTGCATGTCGTTGAGCTGGAGCGGACGCGTGGGCACGACGCTCCGCCCTGCCAGCGGGTCGCGGCGCGACTGCCGCGCGGCGATGGACACGCACCCCTTCCGTTCCAGCGCGCGGAGCGTCGACGGCGACGTCTGGAACTCCTTCACGAGCTGCTGCATCCATCCGCCGCCCACGCGCACGATGTCGGCCAGCAACTGCGCCTGGTGCTTCGTCAGATCGCCGGCGGAGCCCGTCGGCTCCACGAACAGCAGTTCCTTTGGACGGGCGGACGGCTTGAGGACGGATGCGGGGACCGCGGTCTTGAGCACGACCTCGATCGGCGAGGCCGTGTAGGAGGCGATCCACTTGACGAGCTTCAGCAACGCGGGCGAGAAGAACGGCGACTCGTCCTCGATCGCCATCACGGGCTTCGTTGAAAATGCGGGGGGCGTCTCGGAGAGGGTCAGCGCGAAGCCACGCGTGATGCGCCCGCGGAACGGCACGCGCAGGAGCTGCCCCACGCGTACCCTCCCTAAAAGTTCGACCGGCACTTCGTATGTGAAGAGCCGGTCGAGCGCCAGGTCAATGGCTACTGAAACGAACAATTAGAGATCCATGAACTCAAGCTTCTTCTCGCGGGAGGAGTTGTCG
>JAFRNO010000259.1 GCA_017430155.1 Kiritimatiellia bacterium
CGTACGGGACAAGCTGGGGAACGTCAGCACCGGCTGGGGCATCAACGGCGTCGCGTGCGAACTTCTGGACGAGAGCGGCAGGGTCATCTCGACATGGACCAATTCGACGTACGGGCCGCGCTTCAAGTCCGGACTCGCGGCGTTCATCGCCAATCCCCCGCAGACGTTGAAGCAGCGCACGATGCAGGGCGACAGCGACGGTGGGTTCCTGAAGTACAAGTCGGATTACATCATCGTCGAGCAGAACGAGAAATACCAGGCGCCGAAGCCGCCTCCGCGGTGATTCTTCTTTCAGTATCGCCGCAGAAGCTCCAGCATCCTGCGGTCGAGCTTGTGTCCGTTGAAGTCCTCGTAGGCGACGTCTGTGCGTCCTGAATCGAGGAACCCGTTGTGTCCGCGCAGGTTCCACAGCGCCCAGCCGAGATTCTTGGACGTCCAAAGCTTCAGGCAGTGCTCCATCCACGCCAGCGCCACGGCGTGCGGCGTGCGGTTGCGGCAGCCGAACTCGCCCACCATGCAGAACTCGCCCGCGTCCAGCGCGCCCTGGTAGAGCGCCACGGTGTCTTCGGGCGACCGACGCGTCCACGCGTCGCCGTAGCCCGGCGCGAGCGGCCACGTGGGAGGCTCCTTGGGCGTCTTCACGTAGCCGGACGCGTAGTGCGTGATCGCGTGCGGCGTGTAGCCGCGGAAGGCCTGCCCCACGCCAGGAATCGCGTAGAGCTCCGGCACGGGCACGGACGCGCACTGGTTGCCGTCCGCCATGATGAACCTGTCGGGATCCACGGCGCGGATCGCGTGGATCAGCTTCAGCGCAAGCGGCGGATAGTTCGCGCCCGCCGTGTGGCGCGTCGGCTCGTTGAAGAGGTTGAACGACAGTATCTCGTTGGGCACGCCCTTCCAGCGCCGCGCGAACGCCGCCCACATCGTGCACGCCGCCTCCTGCGCCACGGCGCTCGTGCCGAGCGGGAACGCCTCGGTCTGGTCGAGGATGCAGTAGCCGGGAATGCGGTGTAGCGCAATCTGCACGTGGATGCCGTACGCGCGGCCCCAGGCGATCGCCTCGTCCAGGAGCTTCATCTTCTTCTCGTCCAGGTTCGTCCAGCTATCGCCCGTCACGAGGATGCGGTAGTCGAGCGGCAGTCG
Source organism: Kiritimatiellia bacterium (assembly GCA_017430155.1). GTDB lineage: Bacteria > Verrucomicrobiota > Kiritimatiellia > RFP12 > UBA1067 > RUG572. The sequence continues at coordinate 1,144 of JAFRNO010000259.1, forward strand.
AGCGAAGTTGAACCCCCAGTCGTGCAGCGCCTTGAACTCCCACTCGACGAAATGCCCGTCGACGCGCGGGTCGGGCGCCAGGCCGATCGTGGGGCACCGGAACATTCCCAACAGGTTCACGCCGCGCCAGCGTTGGGGCGGTCGCCAGTCGGCCGTCCCCGCCGCGGATGCGCCGGTCGCGACGCCGGCGGCACCGGCCACCGCCACCGCACCAAGCCTCAGAAACTCGCGTCTGTTCATGTCATCTCCCTTCCTTGTAGGTCGATTTCGGCGTTTTCCGTGATCTGACAATTCCCCACATGTCACGGGACGGCGAGAATCACACGGTCAATCCAGATGTAGCTGTCGCCCTTCGTGCCTGGACGGAACATCGGCCCCGTGAACTTCACGGACACCCACAGCTCCAGCTCCTTCCCGTTCAAGTCGGGGAAGTTCCCCGAACGCAGCTGCGTGGTCCACGCGCGCGTGAGCCACAGGTAGGCATGGTCGTTGAACTTCGCCTTGCAGAGGCGATACCAATGGTAGCCGTCGCCCGCCACCTTCTTGAACGAACCGCTGCCGCACGACTTCTTCGTCTGCTGGTCGTACACGCCGCCCGAGAACGGCAGCTGGAAGTAATGGCTCTTGTCCGCCGCCGTGCGCATCGCGCGTCCGATCGGGCTCTCGGGATCGTCCACGAGCGCCTCGTTCTTCCCGTGGCCCGTGAGGAACTGCGCGGGGAAGTCGTAGAAACTTCTATTGCGGAACTGCTCGGGCACGGGGAACGAATCGGGCGGCGCCAACACGCCGGCCAGGAAGTCGTGCTCCTTTTTGATCAGCTCCTTCCCCCTCGGGTACGGCGCGAGCCACTTGGGCCAGTCCTCGCGCAGGCGTTTCTTGGCGTCGTCGAGTCCGGGAATCTTCCTCTCCGCCGCGATCCCCTGCCCTGGCACGTAGAACAGGACGGCACGCGACCGCAGGCAGATCAGGCGGTCCAGTCCAAGGCGCGCGTGGCGCGCGCGCGCGAGCAACTTCGCGTCGCCGGCAACGGACGCCTCCGCCGCGTCCAGCATCCGGTTGCAGGCCACGACGTCCTCGTCGGAGATGTACTTGAAGGCGGAGAGCTGCGGGAACCAGCTCACGAACGCGTTCTTCTCGCGACGGATCTTGTCGAGGTAGCGGCGATAGGCGAGGATGTGCTGACCCGCCGGGCCGTAGTACTCGCGCATGAAGCGTTCGATCAGGGCGTTGCAGTCGAGGTCGGGGTTCTCCATCAGCTTCGTCTCGAGGAAGAACTTCAGCTCCCACATGTCGGCCCTGGAGGGATGCTCATGCTCCCAGAAAATGCCCGACACGTTATAGGCGCGGTAATGGCGGAAGAGGTCGCCGTAATGAAACTCGCTCGGGAACGGCATGTCGGTGAGGCCCTTCGAGAACGTGATTGCGTAGTCCCACACGAAGAGGTGCTTCGTGACCTTGCTCCAGGCGATCACGCAGTCGTAGTACGCACGGTTGTCGGGCTCGGCGATGGACGAGGCCTGGTTGGAGCCGGTGTCGCAGAGGCGCACGATCACGTTGTCCGCCGCGCGCACGCCCCCCTTCGGAACGGGCTGCGTGTACTGGTAGGCCCACGTGCAGAGCAGCACGTCGGGATACTTCTTCGCCACCTCGGCGGCGAGCGCATTCACGAAGTTCAGGTTGACGCCCGAGAGGCCGTACTTCTCCGCGGCGGCGTTGCAGCGGTCGCATTGGCAGTACGACTGGTTGTCGTTGTGCGAGATGTCGTAGATGCGCGGCGGCTCCACGCCTTTCTTCTTGGCCCGCTCCGTCCCCTTCTCGATGTTCTCGAGGAGACGCTTGAGCACCTCGTCCTTCACCTCGGGGTTCGTCAGGCAGAGCTGTCCGCTCCGCTGGCCGCCCACGCGGCGCCCCTTGCGGAGCGAGAACCATTCGGGATGGTCCTTCATGTATTTGTCGGCGTTGAGATACCAGTCGAACGTGTGGCAGAAGTTCGGCGGCCCGAAGCAGTACGCGCCGCCGAGGTCCGCGCCGCCGTGCGCGTTCATGCGCACGCGCCGCTCGAAGCGCGGGGGATTCTTGCCGTTCTCGGCGCGGTAGATGTCGCGGTACGCGAAGGCGGGCTGTCCCTGCATGTCCAGCGCGGGGAGGTCGAGCGGCCCCGCCGGCGGCACGTCCTCCTCGAATTCGCTCCACCACCGCACGCCGCAGCAGTCCTCCAGGAAATGGTACACGGCGAACAGCGCCCCGCGCGGACCGCCGCCGTTCAGCAGCACCTCGTTGCCAAACGAGCGGACGACCCACTTCTCGGACGGCAGCTGCGTGGAGAGGAGTCCATTCTTTCGCGCGAGCTCCGTGTCGCCCACGCGGAACACGATGTTGTCCTTGCCGCCCACGCGCAACCTGCCCGCCACGCGTTTCGCGAGATAGGCGGAGAGTTCGTTCGTCGCCGTGCACTCGTGCGGCTTCGGCGCCTCCGGCCCCGCCACCTCGTACGGCGCCGCGAGCGCCAACTCCGTGGTCATCAGGACGACGCCAATCATTACTTTCAGGAACGGGATTTGCTTTTTCATGTTCATATGCCTTTATCTTGCAGGGGAATGCCGGCCCTTCGCGAATCCGTTCGGGTGCTTGGGGCAGGGGGAGGAGACAAGCGCGCGCATGGAGGATGCCGTTTGCCCGCAGTATTTGCATGTGTACGAAGATTTATCAGTTCCCTCGTACGCGCTGTGCCGACCCTTGGCGAAGCCGTCGGGATGCTTCGGACACGGTGAGCTAACGAGAGCCCTCACGGACTTCGCCGTCTGCCCGCAGTAGACGCACGTATACACCTCGCGCGCCTCGCCCTCGAAAAGAGCGTGCTTGCCCTTCGCGAAGCCGGATGGATGTTTCGGGCACGGAGAGGAAAGCAATGCGCGCGCCTCCCGCGCCTCCGCGCCGCAGTACTTGCACCGAACGCCCGCGGGCGCGCCCATTGAAGAGAGTGCCGCGCAGCAGGCAACAACCAGAACGCACAGGATTTGAATCGTCTTCACTTTTGCATCCTCTTGAGTTTTGCCGTCCGGCCGGGGACAGTCCCCAGCCATGAGTGACCATCCCTTCCGCGACAGCCATTTCTGCGACGGCAGTTTCAGTTGCGGGAATTATATCAAAACCCCTCTCTCGGCGTCAAAAAGACATTCGCCTTTTCTGCCCGGAGGTTGGAATATGGTATAATAGCGCCATGAAAAACGCAACCATTCTCGCGGCCGCGTTCGCGGCGCTGACATGCGCGGCGGCGCCGATCGACCGCGCGTTCCTGAAAGGCCTCGTCGCAATCCCGTCTGAAAGCGCCAAGCCCGAGCGTGTCAACGAGGCCATGGCCTTCACGCGCGCCTACCTGGAGAAGCGCGGCGTGCCGTGCGTGGTCGAGCGCGACGGCCCGCGCGACATCCTCTACGCCTCCACCCGCCCCGGCAAGGTGCAGGATTACCTGCTCTGCGTCCACCTGGACGTGGTGCCCGCGCCCGACCCGAAGATGTACGAACCGCGCATCGAGGGCAACCGCCTCTACGGACGCGGCGCGTGCGACGACAAGGGCAACGCCGCCGTGGCGGTGCAGACGCTCGTGAGCCTCCTCGGCAAGGCGTCCGTGGGCGTAATCTTCACGGCCGACGAGGAGATCGGCGGCATGACGACCGCCACCATGGTGAAGCGCGGCTACGCGGCGCGGCGGTTCGCCCTCGTCGTCGACGCCGGCGCCTACAAGGTCACGATCGCCCAGAAGGGAACGTCCTACATCACCGTGCGCGCCGTCGGCAGGGGCGGACACTCCTCGCAGCCCTGGAAGCTCGACAATCCCATCGACAAGCTCGTGGACGCCTACGCGAAGTTCCGCGCCGCCTGGCCCGAGCCGACGGAGGACCACTGGTGCGACATCGTCTCCGCCACCATGGTCTCCGCCGGAGAGGCGCGCAACCGCATACCCGACACGGCCGAGATGACGCTCAACCTCCGCTTCGTCTCGAAGGACGGCGTGGAGCGCGTCTGCCAGGCGCTGAAGGACGTCGGACTTGAAATCGTCAACGTCGTGAC
>JAFRNO010000260.1 GCA_017430155.1 Kiritimatiellia bacterium
CCCGCCTTGTTCCAGCGCTCGCACCAGAACCACGACGCAAACAGACTCGGGCTCTTGTACCCGACGGGGAACGTCCAATGCGATTCCTTTGTCTGCCCGTAGATGGGCGTGACGAACGTCCCGTCGCTGTCGCCGTAGTAGAGCGGGAACAGCCAGGAACTCGAGAAGGATCCATCGCCGGCACGCCCGCCGAGGCCGAGCAGGTAGCGGTTGTCGTAAGCGCCCTTGACGTCGGCACCCCACGAGAGAAGCGGCGGCGCGCACCACCAGGAGTTCGTGCCTTTGCCGCCATCCGTGCCGCTTCCGCCGCACCAGAGCGGCGAGAGGAAATCCCCGCCGGCGGAGGCGTACAGCGGAATCAGCCAGCTGTCGCCCGTGCTGGTCATGCCGAAGAGCGGCGTCACGCATGTCAGGCTGTCGTCATGGTAGTAGAGGGGCAGCAGCCAGCTCGCGCCGCTTCCGTTCATACCGAAGAGCGGCGTGGCGAGCGTGAGTTTGTCGTCGTGGTAGTAGAGGGGGACGAGCCAGTCCCGCTCCTTGCTGTGGCTGAAGACCGGGAAGAGCGTGAACGCGCTCCCGTCAATATCCCACCACGCAAGCGGAAAGAGCGTCATGTAGTCGTTTTCCTGCCAGAAGCAAAGCGGAAAGAGCGAGTGGAAGTCGCGGTGGTTCCACACGACGGGGAACACGTCGAAGTAGTGCTCGCCCCAGAGCACGGGGAAGACGCGCCCTTCGCGGCTCGCGGTGTCATACTGCCCAAACGGCCAGAGGAAGTTGCGCTCCGAACCGTAGTGCGAGTAGAGGGGACGAAACGCGAAGTGGTCGTCCGAAAACGAGAACATCGGCCAGAGCACGGAGCCCACCGGCTCGCGCCAGTAGGCGAGCGGCCAGAGGTTCACGCGGTCCTCGGGGCTCCCCGTGTAGGTGACGTCGTGCCCTTCGTAGAACGGCGTCGACTTCATTTCCTTTGTCGCGCACCCGGCCATCAGCGCGAGTGCGGGAATGATCAGCATCTTCTTCATTTGCATTCTCCTTTCGCCTTCAAAGCTTCGACGACTTCCTCGTCGACCGCCTGGCGGCCGATCGCGACGAGCGGCTCGACATGTCGGAAATCGAGCGCGAGCACCTGCCCGACGGCGGGGCGGATGAGCATGTCGGGCTTGTTGACGGCCAACTCGCGGCGCGTGAGCTCATAGTTGAAGATTCCGAAGGATTTCAACAGCACGTCCGTGATGTTCAACTGCTCGAACGGCTTGGCGGCCGACGGGTCTTCCAAGGGGTTGACGTCGACGGCGATGACGACGTCGGCCCCCAGCGCGCGGCACGCCGACACGGGCAGCGGATTGACGAGTCCCCCGTCGACGAGCACGCGTCCCTCCCGCTCAACGGGACTAAACACGCCCGGAATCGACATCGACGCGCGCACCGCCGAGATCAAGGCCCCTTCTCGCATGACAACCGCCTCGCCCGTGTTGAGGTCGGTCGCCACCGCCGCATACGGGGTGATCAAGTCGGCGAAGCTCTCGATCGCGATGATCTGCCGCAACTTGTCCTCGATACGCCGCCCCGCCATCAGCGCCTTTATGGTGGGACGGTCGAAGAGCAGCTCCGGCAGCTTCTTCCAGCTCGACATCTTGCACCACGCAAGCGCTTCGTCCACGCGCCCGGCGGCGATGATCGCCCCCGCGATCGCGCCGATCGACGTGCCCGCGATGCAGTGAATGGGTACGCCCAGCTCCCGCAGCCGCTGCCACACCCCGAGATGCGCGATCCCCCGCGCGCCTCCACCACCTAACGCCAATCCGATTTTCATTCTTTTACTCCTCCTTCACCGTTTTCTTCAGGGGTTCTGCGGACAAACCTTCCAGTGCGAATCCTTCAATCGCCTTGAGATAACGTTCCACGCCCATCGTGAACACGAGGTCGTTGTGGTTCGCGCGCTGCACGGGAATGAAATGTTTGGGTTCGTTCGCGAGTTCGAAAAGCTCCTTGCCGTGGCCGTGCGGGATCACCGAATCGTCCGTTCCGTGAATGACCAGGACGGGGCATTTCACTCCCTTTATCATCTTGAGGTTCGGGAATGGATCGATCGGCAGGAGGCGTATTCGCGTCACCACGCGCGGCGCGGAAAGGAACGGAGCCTCCAAGACGAGTCCGCCCACCGGCTTCGTTGCGGCGAGTTCGGTCGCGGGACCGGATCCGATGGAGAAGCCGTCGACAATGACGTCCTCGGGCTTGAAACCGCGCTTCTCGACGAGCCAATCGTACAGCCGGTGGACATTCCGATAACATCCTTCTTCGTCGGGCGTACCGTCCGAAAGGCCGTAGCCGGGATAGTCGACGCACGCGACCGTGAAGTCGCGCCGTGCGAGATACCGCAAGGCGAACAGCGAATTCGCGGCATCTTCCGCGTTGCCGTGGCACCGTAGAATCGCCTTCTTGCCGCGCTCAGGCCCCAGTACGATTGCGGCGATCTTCACGCCGTTCGTGCCGATGTCCACATATCCTTCGGTGGATTCGCCATATCCGCCCCTGCAAAGCCCGGGATGGAACATGAGCGAATTGACGCACGCCGTCCCAGCAATCAACACGACGACTGCGACACAGGCCAAAATCCTCACGAACGATTTCTCAACTGTTTTCAACATTGGCACACCTCCTTTAGCTCCTCTCAAGACCTTTCGATAACTTGTCAATTCATCTTCTGCCTTTCCGTGTAATCGTCGTCACGTTCACTGTGCATGGGAAACGCCCGGCGAGACGTGCTTCAAGCGCCTTTTGAAAATCGGCGCGTCTGTCCTTTGGAACACGCAAATCAAGTACGTCCTTACAGCAGTACCACCAAGACGATATCTTCTGCCGGACACCTCCCACGTCAACAAGAAGCCTCACATCGGTGCAAACTCTTTTCATTTCATCCACCCCTTTCAGGCACTGTATCTGAGCTGACGGCATATGACGTGTACGACGTCCGTTCTGCCAACGAAGCGCTGCAATCTCTTTCTCTGGCGGACGTTCCCCGCGCTCGAAATAGCCAATTTCGAGAATTGCAAAAAACTTGGACGACTCGTCGTATGCGATAACATCGGACATACGAGGATCCTCCGTCGGGATATCAACACTTTTAGCCACCACAGGAGATTCCATCTCCACCAGCCAATCAAGAAGCGCAGCTATGTTCGCAAAGGTTCGCTTGGCCATTTCCCGGTCATAATTCTTTTCGCGGCGGGGCTGCTCCATTTTATGTTCCATTTCCGCGTTAATGGTCCTTTGTAGTTCCTTCGCCGGATGTGAGGACGTCACCTTCACATTGCGATATCCTGTCGCACTGTTGGACAGGCGCATCGTATCCGTCTCAGGATCGTAACAGGCCTTGATTTCCTGGACCTCCCCGTATGGGGCGGGCAATTGAAGTGTAACGTGACCCTTATCATCCGCTGTCCACCGGAAGGGAGCAGCCGACATCCCGCCGACAAGGAAGCCCTCTCCGTCTGGATCAAACGCGACAGAGAACTTGCCGAACATCTCGCCCCCAGACCAACACCCCACATACTGTTTCGTCTGCATCATCCGCCGGCAAGCATGGGCGGCGTCACCCCGCTTCATTTCCCCTGCACACAAAGTACCTCCTGCCAACAACAAAGTACTGATTATAAAAATTGCTCGTACAGCACTCCATGCCCGAATCTTCTTCGTCACGTGGCGGCGCAGCACGAACGGCGACCAGAAGAACCACAGGAGCACCGTCAACGGCAGAAGCGGCAGGCTCAGGACTCCAAGCAAGACACTTCGCTTCATCTCTTTTCCTCCAGACGCTTTTTCAACGCTATGGAAAGCTGGTCGGGCGATTCCTGTCCCTTCCAGCATTGCTTGTCAATGAAGGGCGCGATGCGCGTGTTTCCGGTTTTGATTCCGTAAAACTCCAGCACAACGTCTTTCACATCACGCAAATACTCTTTCTCATTACCGCCATTCGACTTGACGAACTCTCGAACCACGTCTTCAAGGATATCGACGTCGTCAAGCTCCGTCGGCATAGGCGGCGCGACATAACCCAAAATAATGGAATCGTCCTCCGACGGGCGGAATGGCGTAAATGCCAACTCGTAGTGGAATCGCCCTGCGCCATCGTCCTTGCGCGTCCATTTGTCCGGAGACGGATGCCAGCATCGTACCAGACGGCATTCGGGCTTCAGCAAGTTCCGCACACCCCTTGACGAATTTCTGGCTTCCTTGCCACGTTTGCCCTTTTCTTCCTGCCGTTGTTTGCGTTCTTCCTCTGTTTCGTCGAGCGCACCTCTCTTTGCAAGATAAGCCTCGAAATCCTGCGGGAAATATTTGAACGTCGCCTTTTGAATCTCTCCAGCCCAGCACGAACCCGTACCCGTTACGTACATATGCACTTCGCCAATGCCTGTTTTAAACAATCCGGCCAAGAGCCCCCCGTCGATCTTGCACAAATCATCGAAATCCCCTTTCTGCATATCCGCCGAGAGTGTGTAATACAATCCCAAATATCCTTCCATCGTATAGGATACGACAAGCGTCCGCTCCTCGTGCGCGGCAAACTTCATCGTCCAGAGAAAAAGTTTCGAGAATTTCTTTTCCTTGTCCTGGGGCACATAGCGCACCTTGAATTTCTCGTTGCCGCTGCACGCGGAGAAATTGAACGATTCGACAAGTTTCCCCACGTCCTCCGCATGAACGCCTTTCATCCGGTAAGTCTCGATGTCCAACGGAAACCCGACCTGCAGTTCAACGGCTTCTTCCTTCAAGTTGCGAAGCTTGAACGTTCAGTGGTAGTCCATGGGATCGAAGTTTCGGCAGCTCCCCGTTACGGGACCTTTCGCCTTGCGCGGCGTCATAAGGACTTCCTCCTCAACCATCTGGACGGCGTCCGTCTTCTCGACAATCGGAGTCTGTCCCGATCCGTTGAACACCCCCACGTTGGCATATGCACCATCCACCATCGCAAACGCCATGCCCATGACCGTCATCAGCTTCTTCATTGTATGCTCCCCTCATTGTACCACGCGCTCAACTTGGCGTTGAACTCGAGCCGCGTGCCCTTGGACCATTCCTTGACCCTCTCCGTCAAATCCTCGACGTGCATCGTCACGCGGCGGCGACGCACGAACGGCGACCAGAAGAACCAGAGCAGGACGCTTTTGATGAACGTCGGCACGAACGCGGGCGAGGTGGTGCGGCCCTTGCGCGACCAGATCGAGCCCCACAGACCGCGCGTGCGCACGCCGATGATGCGGATGTGGGCGCGGGCACGGAGGCCCGCCTCTCCAATATCTTTGCAGATGTTGTAGGCGAGTTGGCGGGTACCGATATCTTCATGCTCCGGCTCGGTCTGGATGTGGCCCGAAGGATAGAAGATCACGTTGCCGCCATCTTCAAGCGTTGACTTCACGATGTCGCCGAGGCCGCGCGCGATTGAGGCACCCTTCGCCGTGCGGTGCTTGCGCAAGTCGGGCACCGGCACCGCGCCAAGCGTACGCAGCACGGCCGGCGCCACAATGCCCGTGTGGAAAAACGACTCGTCGCTCAGCGGCTTGAGCGGCGTTTTCCAAAACATCAAGCTCACCAGCATCGGATCCACCATCGCCGGATGATTGGGCAGCACGAGGTAGGCCGCGTCCTGCGCGACGGCCGAAAGGCCGTCGACCTCCACCTTATACCGCCGCGCGAATATCCACCGGCCCGTGCAGAGCAGAACCGACCGATAGCTGAATACGAAGAGGAACGGCACCACCAGCATCACCACCGCAAACAGCAGCAGAAACGCCTTCGGACCGAACGCCCAGCTCACGAGCGCATAGCACCCGCTCGCCGCGAGCATGAACAGGAACGACACCTGGTTGAAGTAGGCGAGCATCGTGTTGAGGCGCGGCCCCTTCACGACCTTCTGGATCTCCGCGTCAAGCGGCAGCTTGAAGAACCCGAGATCGAAGGCGAGAAGCCCCAGAACGACGCCGAACGCCACGGGCGGCAGCGGCACGAAGAAGAGCACCATGAGCAACCCCGCCGCAATCCAGCCCGTGAGGAGCGAGGCGCCCAGAAGAAACCGACGCCGGTCCACGAACCCCGCGATCACCTGCCCCGCGACGATCCCGACCGCCGCCGCGCAGAGGAGCGCACCCGTTTCGGTCGCGCTGAGGTTCAATCCGTTTTCCGCTTTTCCATATACCAGCAACCCCATCTGCAGCATCGCGGCACCCCACCAGAAGACAGAGAGCGTGAAAATGACGGCATTGAGCCCATCATAGCGTCCGGCCATGCGGTACGCGCGGCGGATGTAGCGGATCGGATTGATGGCGTGGAGCGCGCGGTTGCGCTCTTCCTTGGCCGTGATCGTGTAGCTTGCCACGAGGCCGAGCACGGCAAATCCAACGAGGCAGATCTTCTCGGGGTGGTGGGCCGCCGCGCCCGCATAATCGGCCACCACCGCACCCGCCACCGTGCCCATCAGCACGCCAAGAAACGAAACGCCTTCCATGCCGCCCATCCCCGTGGAGATGCGGCCTTCGCCACCGATGTCGCGGATGAGCGCGTACTTGGCCGGCGAATAGAGCGAGCTCTGAAGCCCCATCAGCAGCACCGAACCGATCACGAGCCATGGCGAATGGAGCGCAAACCCCGCGATGGCCACCGCCATGATCGGCAATTCCGCCCACTTCGCGAGACGCACGATCCGGCGCTTCGCCCACACGGCCGTCATTCGGTCGGCGAGCGGCGAGCAGAGGATGTAGGGCAATACGAGCGCGCCGGCCGTCACGCCCATCGCGATCGACTTCACGCGCTCGTCGGCGATCCAGCCGATCACGGTAAAGCTCGCCAGCGTCTTGAGGAAGTTGTCGTTCAGCGTGCCGAAGAAGTTCGTCACGTAGAGCGGCAGAAACGAGTGACCGTTTCCGTTATCACATGTATTTTGCCTGGTTGTCTGTTCTGTTTCTTTCATCGTCGCACTTCCTTTTATGGTAAGCACGCGATTACTTTATCATAAACGACGGTCGGTTGTCAATGGCGTTCTGAAAAAAATTTACGATACCTGATTTGCTTTCGCTGCTGGGAGTTTCGGAGTTTTGGAGGATGGGAGAATTTGTAGGGCGCATCTGCGAAACTCACCTTGTGACTATCAAGCTCAGACATCTGATGCCTGCGGCGCTCAAACACGGAGTTTTCAGAGTCACGGCGACACGGAGTTTTCCGAAGAATGTTTGGAGAATAGCGCAAAGCACAACAAACAATCTCAATCTCCGTTCCTCTGTGACTTCATTCCCTCCGTGTTTAGGCGCCGCAGGCAATAAGGATAAAGGTTGAAAAACGGATATGCGCCCGATTCTCCATGCGCGCATCTCCGTTTTTCGCCGAG
>JAFRNO010000261.1 GCA_017430155.1 Kiritimatiellia bacterium
CTACCTTTGCTCATACGGCGGCGGCGGGCTGAAACGTTACCGGCTTTCGCTCATCGACGAGAGGGGGAACCGTGCGACGGTGTACGACCCCAAGGCGGCGAGCGCGTTCTGTGCGACGCCTCTGGTGCCGCGGCCCGTCCCGAAAACGCTGGCCGCGTTCACGCCAGAGACGACGAAGACGATCACCGTCCCTGCCGCGCCCCCCGGCCAACCGACGGACGAAACCGTGTCCGTGGGTTACCTGTATGTGGCGGATGTGCTGCGTGGCATAGCGGAAAGCGTGGCGCGGGAGGATGTGAAGGCCGTACGGATCATGGAACAGTTGCCAAAGACGGTGAACTTGGGGAATCCGCGCGCATACGACCAGAGTCCGCTCATCGGCGTGGGCACCTATTATGCGAAGCGTGTCTGGGGGTATGCGCCGGTGGCTGCAGACGGCAGCGCCTACTTCGAGGTGCCGGCGCTGAAGGAAATCTACCTGCAGCTCGTGGACGGTGCCGGGCGCGAGATCAGGCGCATGACGAGCGCGCTCAACGTGATGCCCGGTGAACGGCGCAGTTGCGTGGGATGCCACGAGGGGCGCATGACGGCGTCTGCCGCGTTTGCGGGGGAGGCGGCACGACATGCTCCCACGCCGCTCGTGCCTCCGGCGGGGCGGCGTGCGGGCGTGGTCGATTACATGCGCGACGTCCAGCCCATCTGGAACCGGCATTGCATACGCTGCCACGGTGGCGGCAATCCCGCCAAGGGACTCTCTCTTGAGGACGGGCGTACGCGGTTCTTCTGCCGAAGTTATGACGGGCTCAATGAACGGGCAGGAAGCGACAGGCAAAGTTACCTCTCTTACGGCGGCGCGCCAGAGGCGAAGAAGGGGAAGCCGCTTATCCATTCGATTCTTCTCAATTACGGATTCGCGGACGTCTTGCGTCCGCGCCAGACGGGTTCCTGCGCGAGCCGTCTGCCTGACTATCTTGAGAAGTCCCACTGCGGAACCGACATGACAGCGGAAGAGAAACGGCGCGTATTTGAATGGATCGACGCGATGGTGCCGTACTATCCCACGACGGACTGCGCCCATGTCCGTGCGCGGGGCAAGCGCGACCGCTGGGGCGATCCCGACACTGTTGCGCTCGCGCCGTGGGTCGCGCGGTATGACGGGGTCTTCACGCGCGCCTGTTCCGGCTGCCACGGAAAACTCAAACCCGACAATGTGGGTATTCGGGGCGACCGCCGTTGGGAGTGGGTCGACTTGACGCGCCCGGAGACAAGTCCCACGTTGATGGCTCACTTGCCAAAGGGCGCGGGAGGACGGGGGCTGCCCGCTCGCGGGAAGTTCTCGTTTGCGGGACGTGCCGATCCGCTCTGGCAAGAACTGCTGTCCATTATAAGCGAAGGCGCTGCATTTGCCGCGCAGACGCCCGAACCGGACGAGTCGGGCTTCGTGCCGCGTTCCCGCGGTTGCCTTGAGTATGGCGCAGCGCGCTAGCGAAAATTCCAGGCGTCATTTTCGGTTTGACAGGCGGATGGGGATCTTGTATAATTCCGCCCGTGAATTGCGTTTCCGAATGTGAAATCGGTTTCACAGGCGGAATCGCAGTTCCAAGTAAGGAAATGGAAGGATTGGCACATGAAAAGGATGCTTTTGACGGCAATGTGGTGCGGCAGGGTGGCACTTGCCGCGCTTGGTGCAACGGTCACGTGGCAGGGCGGCGACGGCGACTGGTCCGTGGCGTCGAACTGGGGTGGCGTCAAGCCCAAGGACGGCGACACCGCAGTGATTTCAGATTCGTCAACCGTAACGGTGACGACTGATGAGGCTTATCTCGTCTTCGTTAATCTAACTGGTGGCGCAACCCTTGAGATGCAAGATGGAGGGAAGTTGAATCTGAAAGCCGGAGACAGGGACTTCGGCATCGCCTCGGTAGCGGACGGTACCGCATCCGTGCTGATGAGAGGCGGTGAAATCGACATTTATGGAAATCCGCACATCGGGCAATACGGTACGGGGTTTCTGCGCCAAACAGGAGGGACGATTCTGTGCGCCGGATATTTCAGTATCGGCCGTTACGCCGGCTCTGTCGGTACCGCGATCATCGAGGGAGGGGAATTGATAAAACGCGGGTTAGGTGGTGCCGTGTGTTCGATACTTGTCGGCGAAAACGGGGAAGGCACGCTCGTCGTGAAGGATAGCGGAACGGTCAGGATTGCGTCAAACGTGGCGGCGATCAGCGCTGCCATCCCTGGCGGAATACAGATCGCCTATAAGGCGTCTGCGACAGGGACTTTGCGCCTGGAGTCGGGAGGTACGATCATTTCACCGCGTACTTTTGTGCGCAACGCAACTGGGACGTTCGTGTTTGCGGGCGGCGTTCTCAAGGCGCCGGAGGATGCGGATTCCTGCGGGCAGTTTCTGGAACAGGTCGGTGGTGCGGGGGTGGTTTCCGTGGAGGCGGCAGGTGCCTTCGTCGATGTGCCTATAGGAGTCGCCGCGACGATCTCAGCTTCTGTAACTCCCGCCTCCGGGTCCGTTGGCGGGTTCGTCAAGCTAGGGGAAGGATCGCTTGCGCTGACAGGCACGAACACCTGGGCCGGCGTGACGATCGTCTCGAACGGCACGTTGGTCGCCGAGACTCCGTTCGCGTTGCCTGGATATGACAGCCCGAACCGTGTTCGCGTGGAAGACGGGGCGGTTCTGGCGACCGGATCGGGATGGACGGCGGCGGAGATTGCGGTACTTCGCCAAAACATGACCGGTACCTTGTCTACCGCGATCGACACCACCTCCGGGGACGTGACGCTTGCCGGCAACGAGAATTACGAGTATGGTTTGTCGAAGTTGGGCACGGGAACGCTCTTCCTTACGGGGCGGAACACGACAGGCGGAGACGTTTCTGTGTTGAAGGGCACGCTGCAGGCCGATTTCGGGCAGGGCTTGGATGCGGGGCATGCCGTCGTGCTCAACGGCGGGACGCTGTCGAGCGCGTCCGGGTCGATTACTGCCGGACTTGGAACGGGGGCCGGGCAGATTGCCATTACGCCCGGTTCGCCGTCCGGATTCACGGCAAAGGGCGTGCCCCTTACCGTCAACCTTGGCGGGGCGGGCGCGACGCTGAGCCACGGATCGGCGGCATTCAACCCCATTCCGCTCGTTCTCAACGGAGCCGAGGCAGACCAGCCTCTCACGTTCGCGAACGGCATTGACTACTCATGGCTCACGGTTCGCGTAGACCGCGCATCCGTCGCGTTGACGGGGCCGATGACAGGAACCGCCGACGGTGTCCTGGCCAAGACTGGAAACGGAGAAATAATTTTTTCCGGGAATGGGAATTGCTCGCTCGGATGGCTGGACCATCGCGCTGGAACGATGCGCATCGAACGGCCTGTCTCGGTGGCAAAGAAAATAGGGATTTTCTCCGGGGTCCAGCTGTTTGTGCGAGACACGCTTGAGGCGGCCGTGGACTTTTGGCAGGAGGCCGGGGCTCTCACGCAAGTAGAGGAAGGCGGTACGCTTCAGGCGAGCGGTGTCATCGCCGTCAAGGCCGGAACCTTCCGCCAGAACGGCGGCGTCGTTAGAGCGTTGGCCGGGGAAAGCGGCGTCGGTGGTTACGATAATACTCCCGAAGGGATTAAATCGGTGGCTACATACGAGATGAACGGAGGCTTGTTGAACATAAGAGGGAACTTTCAAGTGGGCCGTTACGGCACGGGGACTTTCGAGCAGAACGGCGGCGACGTCGTGGTCACGAGCTGGCCATGTGTTGGTCGCACTTCCACGGCGGTAGGAACATTCCGCCACCATGCTGGCACATTTAGCCAGACGGGGGCAAGCCAAGGCTACGTGGTAGGCGAATTGGGGGTGGGCCTGTCGGAAATTGACGGCACGGCGGAAGTGAGCGTGGCCGGGAGCTACGGACTCTATTATTTGCCTCGGGGCGGGAAAAGCGGCGAGCTACGTCTCAACGGCGGCACGCTTTCCGTTCGTTGCATCACACCTACCGCGTATGGCACAAATCGAACGTTCAGGCTTGACGGCGGTACGCTCAAGACGACCGAAAATACGGCAACATTCGTCAAGAACGGAACCCTGACGAGGTTTGAGGTGGGAGCGGCCGGAGGCGTTGTCGACACTGACGGACACGACGTGACGTTCAACCAGCCGTTGACGGCGCGTTCGGGTGTCGACGCGATGACACCCCCGGTGCACAGGTGGGGCTTCAACGGTACATTTGACGATTCGATCGGCACGGCCACCACCTCCACGAACGGTACGGTGACCCTTGGTTCGGAAACGTTCTCGATACCGGGCGGCACGCGCGGCGCCGGTGCTGTCAATCTCGGCAGCGGACTCGTCCCGACGGGTGAGGCCGGTTTCACGATAGAAGTTTGGGCTCGGCAGGATGCCGTATTCAATTGGAGCCGGGTTTTCGACATTGGTACGGCGGCTGCAAACTCTTTTCTGCTCGCTTGGACTTCTGGCAAGGCCACTGATCGGACAACGCTCAGCGTCAAGTATGGAGGGGTGCAGGTTTATCAAACAAATGTCTTGGGGGGATTCCAGCTTGGGACCAACTACCATATCGCGGTCACGGCGGCACCCAAGGGGGATGGCAGCTGGGTGGTGACCAGCTACAAGCAGAATGCGGATACGGGTGCTACCCTGGCGACCTTCTCACTCACGCCGAATACAGGATGGAGCCCAGCAAACCAGGTGGCCGACAACTTCTGGCTAGGGCGAAGCCTGTCAAACTCGGACGAGGATGCTGCCGCCACATACGACGAGGTTCGCATCTGGGATCGTCCGCTTACCGAGGAGCAGCTGGGCGAACTCGCAAGGCTGGGGCCGAATTCGTGGCGAGGTACGTTCAAGAAGCGTGGTGCGGGCACGCTCACGCTGACAGGGGCGAATACGTTTGCTGTCCCCACGGAGATCGAAGGCGGAACGCTTGCGTTGGCGGCGGGTGCGTCGATGGCGTCTGACGTGCTGGTGAAAACGGGCGGCGTGTTCGCGGTGGCCGCGACCGCTACGCCCCCGCCCGTGGCGATCGAGATAGGCGATAACGGAGCGTGCGGCTGCGTGACATCAATATCTGGTGCGCTCGACCTCGGGATGTTGTCTCTCAGCCTTGCGAACCCCGAGGCGCTGGTGAACGGACGCCCGTACGTGATCTGCCGTTCACAGGGAGGCTTTACGGGTGTGCCGTCCGTGACGGGAGTTCCGTCGTCATGGCAGGTGAACGTCCTTCAGTCGCAGGGCGAGGTTCGCCTTGCCAGATCCGGCGTGACGATCATCTTCCGCTGACAAGGGGGAATCGGAACAATGGCAGACTTGATTCTGGCGCACGACCTCGGAACGAGCGGGGACAAGGCGACGCTGTACACGTCGGCGGGGAGGCGGCTTGGCAGCGCGACGGTGGCGTATCCCTCCAACTTCTTCAACGGCTGCTGGGCGGAACAGGATCCGGACGACTGGTGGCGGGCCGTGTGCGCGTCCACGAAGCAGCTGCTCGCCGAGACGAAGGTCGATCCGTCGGACATCGCCGTGGTGGCGCTGAGCGGGCAGATGATGGGCTGCACGCCCGTGGACGCGCAGGGCAACGCGCTTCGTCCGTCCATCCTCTACTGCGACCAGCGCGCCGTGGAAGAGGCGAACCAGATCGAGACGCGCGTGGGCGCGGAGCGGTTCTATGGAATCGTGGGGCACCGCGTGAGCGCGTCCTATTCCATCGAGAAGCTGATGTGGGTGAAGGCGCACGAGCCGGAGGTCTACGCGCGCACGGCCAAGACGCTGTGCGCGAAGGACTACGTCAACCTGAAGCTGACGGGCCGGATGGCCACGGACTATTCCGACGCGAGCAGTACGAACGCCTTCGACCTCAATACCTTCAGATGGTCCGACGAGATTCTGTCGGCGGCGGAAATCCCGCCGGACAAGATGCCGGAGGCGGTGCCGTCGACGGCGATCCTCGGCGGCGTGACCGCCGAGGCTGCAGAGGCGACGGGCCTGCTTACGGGGACGCCGGTGGCGGCGGGCGGCGGC
>JAFRNO010000005.1 GCA_017430155.1 Kiritimatiellia bacterium
CGGACAGCCCAAGGTGGTCTCGATCCGCATCGACATGCCGGCCGATCCCACGGTGAAGACGACGCTCTCGTCCGTCGCCGTCGTCTCCTCCAACGAGAAAATGGAGCCCATCGGAACGGCCGTGCCCGGCGTGGGCGCGGCGTTCACGGTGCCGCCGCAGGATCGCACCGTGTGGGCGAACATCGAATGGATCAATGGCGCCGGCGAGTACGTGAAGGTGCGCGAGCACCTGCACTTGATCGGCGACGGCAAGGAGCGTCGCTACTTCTTCGACGCGAAGAGCTGCGTGGGCTGGAACGCGAACTACCCCTACGCGAACCAGCGCGACAAGTGGCGCGGCGACATCCTCCTCTTCCGCGGGATCAACGCGAAGACGGGCGCCGAAGTGCCGATCAAGGATCTGGAGCTCTGCACGAAGCGTCCTGCTCTTCCCGCCGAGTTGATCCTCTCCCACACGAAGATTCCCCTGGAACTCGACCGCGCGGGACGCGGCGTGGACATCGAGGTGGGCGTGTTCAACGTCGGCACCGTGGCCGCGACGGGCGTGGCATGCCGCGTGAGCGGGTTGCCGTCCGGCGTGAGGATCGTCAATCCCGAGAAGGCCAACCGGCTCTGCGCACTCGGCGGCGGCGACTCCGTGCTCCACACGGTGACCGTGGTGGCGGAGAAGCCCTGCGCCTTCACGGCGCGTCTGGAGTTCGCGGGCGGCAACGCGCCGACGGCCGTCGCGGAGGTGCCCGTGAAGATCGCCCCGTCGCTCAACCTGCCGCAGGACCTTCCCTACATCCCCGAGCCGAAGCCGCTCAAGACGGGGCCCTGCGAGGTGGGCGCGTTCTACTTCCTCGACTGGGCGCGCACGCACCACTGGCTCAAGATCTGGCGCACCACGCCCGAGCGGCGACCGGCCGCCGGCTGGTACTCGAATGACAACCCCGAGCTGCTCGACTGGCAGATCAAGTGGGCGGTGGAGAACGGCATCTCGTTCTACCTCCTCGACTGGTACAACTCCGAGGGCTACTTCCAGAAGGCTCTCAAGAAGGCCCGTTTCGCGAGGCACATCAAGTGGGCGGTGATGTGGTGCAACCACATTCCGTCGCCCGGATGCGACGAGGCGCACTGGACGGCGATGATCCAGAATTGCCTGAAGACCGCCTTCAACCAGCCGCAGTACATGTACGTGAACGGCATGCCGTACATGAGCGTGTGGGACGGCAACGGCCTCGAGCGCGACAACGGGAAGGGCGGCTGCAAGCGGATGCTGGAGAAGGCGCGCGCGATGGCGCGGGCGGCCGGATACAAGGGCATCTACTTCCAGGCGCAGTGCGGGTATCGTCCCGACGAGGTGAAGCGCATGGCCGACTTCGGTTTCGACGAGACGACCACCTACCACTACATAGGGACGGGCGGCAAGCCGGACAAGACGCGCGGCGTGCGCGACTTCGCCGACGTGGCGGCGTCAAGCTACGACTACTGGAAGGGCGTGTGGGGCGTGGGCGGCATCGACTTCCTGCCTAACCTCTCGACGGGTTGGGATGATCGTCCGTGGCACGACGGGCTGGAGGTGCGCGGCCGCACGGTGGAGCACTTCCGCCGCATCTGCCGCGATGCGCGGCGCTTCGCCGACGAGACGGGCGTGAAGCGAGTGTGCCTCGCGCCGCTCCACGAATGGGGCGAGGGCTCCTACGCCGAGCCGAACGGCGAATACGGCTTCGGGATGTTCGAGGCCGTGCGCGACGCGTTCTGCGAGAAGCCCGCGGAAGGCTGGCCGCTCAACTACACGCCCGCCGACATCGGACGCGGTCCCTATCCCGTCGCGGACGAGGACGGCGGTCCCGTCAAACCCTACGGCGGGTTGCAGTGGCGGTGAGAGAAAGCGCCGAGCCGCGTTCCTGAGATTCCCCTTGTGCCGTAGAAGTGGATGTGGCATAATAGGCACGCCATGAAGATTGAGATTACGCTTGCGGCGATCGCCGCGCTGGGCGCGGCTTGCGCCGCCGAGTTCTTCGTGTCGCCCACGGGCGCCGGCTTCCGCCACCTACGAGCTCGCGCGCGCCGCGCATCCTCTCCTCAGCGTGCGGGACGCTGCGCATCTCCGTTTCGAGGGGATCGTCTTCCGCACGGGACGCCACCACGGCGTCACGATGGTCGGCGCGACCGACGTCGCGTTCGAGGGGTGCGTGGTGCGCGACTTCGGCGGCACGGGCTTCATCCTGTACGGCGCGAACGGTTGCTCGTTCCGCGGCAACGTGCTGCACACGTTCGGACACAAGGCCGCCGAGATCAACGGCGGGGACCGCCGCGCCTTCCGGTCCGCCGGCACGTGCATCGTCGCGAACGACGTGAGCGACACCGGCCACGCCATGCGCACGTATTCCCATGGATTTGCCGTCGGCGGGTACGGGCTTGAAATCGCGCGCAACCACATGCACGACCTTCCCTCCAGCGCCTTCAGCGTGGGCGGCAACGAGCACCTGGTCGCGTCCAACCTCGTGGAGAACGTGGTGCTGGAGTCCGACGACCAGGGCGGCGTGGACATGTGGGGCGACCCCACCTTCCGCGGGAACCGCTTCATCCACAACATCTGGCGCAACGTCGGGCGCGGCGGCGACTACGTGAAGTGCGGGCAGGCGGGCATCCGCTTCGACGACGCCATCTCGGGCAACTACGTCTACGGCAACCGCTTCGACAACTGCTCGCGCGGTATCTTCGGCGGCGTGCAGATCCACGCGGGGCGCGACAACGTGATCCGCAACAACCTCTTTGTCCGCTGCCGCTACGGCGTGAGCTTCTCGGAATGGCCGATGGCGCACTGGCGCGCGTATTTCAAGCGGCCCGGCACGCAGAACTACATCAAGGCCGTGGACGCCTACGGCCCCGCCTTCCTCGCGAAGTACCCCGAGTTCGCCACGACGGTGGACACGCCCATGAACGACACGGTCGAGTACAACATCTTCGTGGGCGGCGAATCGCTGTTCGCCCGCAAGGCCGCCGCGGCGAAGGTGCGCGGAAACGTGTGCCTTGAGAAGATGCCGGAAGACCTCGCGTCCGTGCCGGGTTTCGACCCCCTGCCGCCCGAAAGCGCGATCGGCCCCGGCGCCGACCCGCTCCTCGCGCGCGCCCGCGCGTCAAATAAGCACTGATTTCGCCCCGGGCCTGAAATTCATTATCTCCCGCATTGATGACGGGGGGGATTTTATGGTAAAATAGAACTTTCCCAATGGTGTAGCACTATGCGATAATCCCTAGAAAGCCGCCGAGATGGCGGCTTTTTTCATTTACCGATTTTCCTTCGTTTTCCCGTGTCGATTCTGCTGGAGTCGGGTGCGCGAAATCCCCTGCAAATTCACATGCCGACCTTTCAAAGAATCGACATTTCCCCTCATTTTACCCCTTGTGCATAGTATGATTATATGCTATCATCATACTATGCAAACCACGAAAGGAGGCCAGGCATGGCTATACCGAAGGAGATACGAGAGATACCGCGCCCGAAGAACACCATCGTCGTGTCCTACGGGAAGGACAAGAACCTGTACGGGGTGCGCATCCGCATCGGGTGCAAGCGCGACGGCAAGCGCAACATTCCCCAGACCGGCCCGACGATCGGGCACATACGCGACGGGAGGTACATCCCTACGGGGGAGGACCCGGCGTTCGCGCCGACGCCTCCGCCCGCCGTGGAGCTGAAGGACTGGGCGAACGCCGAGCTGTGCAACAAGCTCTTCTCGGACATCCTCGGCGACCTCGAGGTCGAGTACCCGCCGGACATGGCGCTGAAGATATGGAGCGTGGCCGTCCTCAGGGTCTGCAACAGGGGCGCGAACGACTACGAACTCAAGGAGATGTACGACGAGAGCTTCCTCTCCGTGCTGCGCCCGGGGGCCGCGCTCTCGAAGAAC
>JAFRNO010000262.1 GCA_017430155.1 Kiritimatiellia bacterium
GCGCAGGGCGGCGGGCACATACTTGACCACCGCCGGCGGCAAGTCGGTCCCCTCCACGGCGCGCGTCTCGGCTGCGGCCATTGCGTTCGCGCGCGGCGTGTTGTCGCGCAGTCCCGCCGCCGTCACAGAGATCGCGTTCGTCACCGCCTGCGCGAGCTGCACCACGACGCGGGCGGAATCGGCCCCGTCGAGGTACGCGTGCGTCGCCGTCGCACCGTCCACCTTCAAGGCGGACAGGAGGTCCTGTCCCGTCCCGAGCGGCTTCGAGAACGTCAGCACGAGCTGCGTGCCGGCCATCCGCGTGGCGGCGGAGAGGAACTCGGGCGGCGTGGCTTCCTCGGTGTCGTCCAGCACGTACACCTTGAGGCGCACCGAGCCGTCCATGAAGGTGTTCCACGGCTTGTTGACCTGCGTCCAGTCGGCGTTGCCGCCCTCCGTGTTGGTGCCCACGCCCATCTCCATCCGGCCGCCGCTCTCGAAGTGGTTCAGGCCGAAGATCACGTTTCGGGCCTTGTAGTCGTGGACCTGCATCGAGCCGTAGGTGGCGTTGAAGCTCGAGGACGGCGTATCGTCGAAGTCGAAGCCGCCGAGCGTGTTCGGCAGGTTCATCTTCTGGCCCGTACTGTACGACATCGGCCAGAATTCGATGTTGCCCTCGTCCACCAGCTCGCCGTTGCGGTGGACGAGCGACGCGCTGTTGCTCCAGATGCGCAGGTTCGTCACCTTCTTCTGGAACCACTTGCCCGTGCGGTGCGTCGGCACGCCGATCGCGCCCGGATCGTCCGTGAAGGCGTCGAGCGACACCCACACCCAGTCGTGCTGCCCGTTGTCCACGCGAACGGTCTCAAACCAGTAGGCGACACGCGTGAAACTGCCCTTCGCCACGCTCTTCGCGTTGTTGACGGCGTAGGGGACCGCCTGCACGAACCAGCCCTTGTGGGGCAGGTTCGTCGGCACGTTCAGGTCGTAGACGAGGCGGTACTTGTTCAGCTCGGACGCGGGAACGTGGTTTTCCGGACCGGCAACGACTACCCCTGGGATGGAGAGGGTAAACGTGCGGCTCGCGGCCGTCTGCCCGTCATCGGCCGCCCTCATGCCGCTCACGGTGAGCGTGAAGCTCGTGCCGCGGTGGTCGCCCGGATAGTAGAGCGTCGCGATCTGGCTGTTGGTGAGGATGGTCGGCGTCCCGAGCGTCGCGCCGCTCACCACGTAGTTCGCCGCCGTCGCCAGGTCGTCGGGGACGATGGACTTGTTGAAGGCGACGGTGACGGTGAGTTGGTTCGCCGTCGCCTCCGCCGTCGCATTCACCGCAACGGGGATTGTGGCGTTGTCGAAGTTGTTGGTGTCGGGGTAGAGTTCCTGGATCGCACCAAGCCAGGCGTTCGCCATCAGCTCGTAGCCAGCCGCATTCGGGTGGAGTCCGTCGTCAAAGTAGGTCGTCTGGCCCTCTTCGAGCCGGTCGTCGCCGGGAACCGCCGCGTGCATGTCGAGGATGGAGATCTTCTGTCCCTTCGCCTGCTGTTGCTGGACGACGTTGGTCAGGTAGGAGTTGTACGCCTGGATACGCGCGTAGTTCGCCGCGGTCTTGCGCCACATGAGCGTGGAGGCGATTACGTGGGCGGACGGCTCGAACTCGTGGATGCGGTCGAGGAACTCCGTCGTGCGCCACATGTTGGTCAGCGCGTCGTTGCCGGAGTCGTTCGTGCCGAGATGCAGGAGGATGACGTTCGGCGCCTCGAACATGCCGCACCAGCTGGGAAGCATCTCGTAGATGCCCTTCCCGTTGCTGCCGTAGCGGTCGTCGATCTTCCACCCGCCGTGGCCCTCGTGGTTGATGTCCATTCCCTCAATGATGCCAGGGTTGGAGGTGGCGGAGCCCACGAAGTCCACATTGTAGCCCGCGTTCTTCAGGAACGTCCAGAGGAACCCGCGGTAACCGGCGGTGTCGTTCGACCCAGTGCCGTTGGTGATCGAGTCCCCGAGCGGCATGACCCGCAGGACCGGCGCGCCCCATGCCGCGAAACACAATCCAGCAACGACAAGTATGGTTTTCTTCATTTCATCTTTCCTTAATATTTCCTAGATCATCATCATTCGAGGATGGGCAGGACGACCTTGCCTGCCTGCTGCGCCTCGACGTCGTGGTCATGGGCGAGGTAGGCGCCCTGGGCGTCCATGAACACGGTCAGGCGGCGCCACTCCTCCGGCGTGAGCTTCACGCCGTGGTGGCCCTTCTTCAACATCGCGTAGAGCTTCGAGGCGCGCGCGCCCACCTTCCCCGGCTCGGAATACGACTGCACGAACGCGTCGCGCTGCACGCCGACCTTGTGCCAGTTAGTCCCCTTGTAGACGGACGTGTAGTACTGGTACATCCCGCGCCCCGTCAGCTCCACGAAAGACGTGTTGAAACCATGCGGATTCTTCGTGATGTCGCCCGCGCGCAAATCGGGAAGCCCCGGCTTGCGCCCTTCGCCGTGGCAGCTCACGCACTTCGCGTCCAAGACGCCCTGCACGAGCCGCGGATAGTTGAAGGGCTTCGAACCGTCGGGCTCGGGCGCGATCTTCGACGGCGCGCGCCGCATCGCCAGTAGGGAGGAACCCGCGGGGAGGGGCGCAACTTGTTGCGACCGCGC
>JAFRNO010000263.1 GCA_017430155.1 Kiritimatiellia bacterium
GCCCGCGCGAACGCGCGCGCCATCAGCCAGTAGCGCTGCGGGCGCGCGCCCTCCGGCGGCAGGTTGTCAAACGGGTTGGCGATCCAGATGGTCATGCAGGGCGGCGCGTCACGCGTAGTTGAATGTCATGTCGGCGCTCTGGATCACGGGACGGGTGTAGCGGCCGTTCAAATCGAACTCCGGCAGACCGGCGTCCTTGGGCGACACGCCGAAGAGGTACTCCGAGCGCGACCCCTCGATTTTGATGCGTCCGTTCGGCCACATTGTGAGGATGGCCGAGAGCGGCTCCTTCCAGCCGATGTTGTGCACTGCGCCGCGGTGCGTGGCGATGTAGTCCGCCGGATAGGCCGTGTGCTTCTTCCCGAACCACTGGTAGTTCGCCGAGTTGACGTCCCAATAGAGGATGTTGTCGAGCACGCGCAGGTAGTCCATGTGCAGGTGCCCGTTCATCACGAGGCGCACGCGGCCCGGCCAGCGGCGGTTCGCCTCGTTGAAGATCGCCTGGACCGCCTCCTTGTTCATCACGCCCGCGCCGGTCGGCGGACGCTCGAAGCTCTGGTGCGAGAGCACCACGCACGGGTACGGGGACTTGAAGATCGTGTCGCGCATCCACTCGAGCTGCTCGGGCGGAATCCAGTTGATGGTCGAACCCTTCCCGCGGCGGAAGTAGTTCCCGAGCTCGTGGTGCACGTACGCGCCGGGGGTCTCGCTGAAGTAGTTGGGGTCGGCCACCACGAAGCGGAAACCGCCCTTGTCGAACGAGTAGTGTCCGTCCGGCATGCGGTAGGCGTCGGTCGTCTGCTTCCACGGCGTGCCGTCCTGGTCGTGGTTGCCGAGGATGTGGTAGCCGGGCACGCGGAACTCGTTGTAGCGGCGGATGTAGTCTTTCGTGAGGGGCGTGTTGACGTTGTGCACGAAGTCGCCGAGGTGGATCATCATGTCGCAGCCCGCCGACTCGGCGCGCGCCATGACCTTCTCCAGGAACTCGGGCGTGTCGTTCGTCCAGCTGCCGGGATGGTAGTGGATGTCCGCGAACACGCACACCTTGAGCGGACGCGCGGGCGCAACGGGCGCAGCGGGCGCAGCAGGTGCGGCGGTCGCAACAAGTCGCGACCCTCCCGCCACCGCGCCCATCATGGACAGGGAAAGGAATTCTCTTTTGGTCAGGTTCATTGTTTTCTCCTAGCGGATATTTCCACAAAACAATTTCACGCAGGTCATCGGAGGATGATGACCATCGGCTGGATGCCCATCTTGAGCTTCAGCTTGCCGCCCTCCACCACGAGCTTCGGCTCGCCCTGCCCTTCGGCGAGCGCGGGCGTGATCGTCCAGCCCTCCAAGGTCCCCGGCACGTCGAACGAGCCCGCCTCGGCCAACACGTAGACCTTGCCCTGCACCTGCCCGGCGCGCAGCGCGTCCGAGAAGTCGATCGTGGCCGTAGCGGGTATCGTCACCTTGCCCGTCGTCTGCACGAGCGGCAGGTTGGAACCCGCGACGTCCGTCACCACCGAGGGAATATCCACGTCGGACGTGACCGACGTCGCGGTTTTCGCCGAGGCACCGCCCGCAAGGCGCAGGACGCCGTGGCCCGTCACAGTGCCCGTGAATGTACTCATGTCGCCCGGCACGAGCGTCGCCGAGCCGTCGATCTGCGCCGTGCCCGCGCCCGCAAGCGACTTCACGGCGTGGGCCGTCTCGCGTACCCTGAACGTCGCGTCCGCGTCCACCGTCACGTCGCTCGTCGACGGCAGCACCTCCGTCGGCACGTCAAGACCGGCGTCCAGGCGGCGGTATGTCTGCACCATGGTATGCACCTCGCCGTCCGTCAGCGCGCGGTCGTAGATGCGCAGGTCATCGATGCGCGTGCCGTAACCCGCCGTGACGGCGCCGTTCGAGATGCTTTTTGCGCCCAAGGCGATGTCGGTCAGGTTCAGCTTCAGGTCTGCGCTGTTCAGCAATCCCACCTTCGTGCCGTCCACGTAGTAGCGCAGGTGCTTCGCGGCGGCGTCGTACGTCACCGTCACCTGCACCCAGGAGCTGTTGGGCGTGTCGGCGTTGTAGACGGCCGTGTCGGGGAAGGTGTACGTCTTGCCGCAGACGTACGCGATGACGACGCGCGGGCAGCCCTCGTACGAGAAGCGCACGGACCCTCCAGACGTGCCGTCACCGATGACGAGCGCGATGCCGTTCATCGGGCGGGACAGGCGCGTGGAGATCGTGAAGGAGTTCCCCTTCGGCAGATTGTTCGTCGGCACAAGGCCGCTCTTCAGGCGCAGGTACGGGCCGGCGGTCATGGGGAACCTGACGCATCTCCCGCCCAGATCCTCCGGATAAGTCACGGCCTCTGTGGTCGCATAGACGCCGTCCGACGGCGTGTTGACGAGATCCCATCCGTGCGGTCCGCTGTCCTTGAAGAGCCGCAGGTCCCCTTCCGTCGTCTCCTCGTCGAACGTCCAGTGCGCGATCGGCTCGGGCTGCGTGAAATCCGCCTGCGGCTTGCGCGCAAGGTATTCCGCCTCCACTTCGTCGGCCGTCCACGCGCCCTTGAACACCTGGATCTCGTCGATGTCGCCGGCGAACTTGTGGTTCGAGTCGGTTGTCGAATAGTTGCCGAGGCGAACCTGGATGTTGGCGGGCAGGTTCATGTTCCGGCCGAGATCCGCGCGCGCGCGCCACACGCCGTCCACGTACAGCTGGAACGTCTGGTTCGTGTAGGTTCCCACCACGTGGTGCCACTTGCCGTCGCCCAGATAGTCGGACGAGCCGAAGTCCGCCTGCGCCACCAGGTTCGACGTGACGGGGGTCGTGTAGGTCCAGCTGCTGTCCGTGCACATGTAGAGGTAGCGGAAGCCGTATCTCCCGCGGAAGCTCACGCCGGTGCCGGCGGACCAGCCTCCGTTCCAAATGCGGAGGAAGTTCGGGCCAGCCGACCCGCTGGGCATGCCGCTCCGGTCAGGCCGCAGCCAGAAGCTGACGGTGAACGGATCGTTACCGGCAGGCATGCTGCAATCCCGCGCGCCAACGACGTAGCTGAAGACGACGCCCTTCCTGCGCAGCGCGTCCGTGCTGCCCGAAAGGAACCGCAGCGCGCGCCCCGAGACACCGTCGTCGACGAGCCGCGCGACCTCGGAGAGTGGCGAGGTTTCATCAGGTTTCAACCGCAGCGCACGGCCCCACGTGCTCTCCGCGCCCAGGTCGTTTTCGTCCTCGAAGCGCCAGGCAGCGCACAGGTTGGGACGCGCAAAGCCCTTGTTGAGGGTGAGCGTACCACCCGCAACGCGCGTCACGCCCGTGTAGACGTTTGCGCCCGCGAGCGTCAGCTCGTAGTCCGCGCCGTCCCTCACGAATCTGCCGCCCTGGATACGCGCGGCAAACACGGTGGAGGTGGATACGCCCGTCGCGCCCGACACGGTGAGCGTCGCGTTCGACGGCACGACAACGCAGCCGTCCGCGCCCGTGCCAGAAAGATACTTGAGCGTCTGGTCGGCCGTGAAGTTGATGTGTCCAGAGGCGGCGATGTCCACCGAGGCGGCGGGGTTGACGCCCACCGGCGCGGACGCCGTGCCGAACGTGAGGTCCGCGTTCCACGCGCTCAGCAGTCCGGCGAAGGAGAACGGTCCCGTCTTCGCGCCCTTGTTGAAGACGAACGACCCGCCGCCGCGCACGTCGAGCGTGCCCAAGCCGGTCATATCGCCGTAGAAGTTGGGAGAGTAGGTGTTGAAGCTCGTCACCAACTTGAGCGTCGTTCCGGCGGGGATGTCCACCACCGTGTCTGCCGACACGTTGGAATCCGTGAAGAGAGAGCCGAGCCTGTTTAAGCCGGAGACGACGTTCATCTTCGTGCCGCTCGCCATCTTCCAGGCGCAGCAGGTGAAGGAGGCGTTGTTCGTCAGCTCCAGGGTGCCGGCATCAAGCTTGAGCGTCGACTCCCAGAAGTAGGCGTTGGGATAGCCCCACCGCAGCGTGCCCGTGCCGCGCTTGTGGAAACCTGCATCCGTCTTGGGATAGCTCGCGCTGGTGACAATCGCCGCCTGGAAATCGAGCGTGCCGCCCGTGATGTCCATGTAGGAGGGATTAGTGAAGCGAATACGCTTGTCCGTGCCCTTCGCGAGCGTCCACGTGTCGCCCGGATTGCCGGAGAACACCATCCCGTAGACGAACGTGTTGCCGGTGGAGTCGCGAGGGTTGTAGGCGTTGCCGTCCTCGTAGTCCATCGTCACGACCGCGCCGGGCGCGAGGTTGCGGAAGTCGTAGACGGTGTAGCGGTGGAAGAGCTCCTCCACGCCATATCCCTTCGAGCTGTGCGCCTCCCAGTTCGCGGCGTTCGACCAGCTGCCGCCCGAGGCCGCGCCGATCCACACGTTCGTGCCGTCGCACGAGACCGCCGCCACCTGCGTCGTCATCGCGGCGACCGCGCACAGCACGGCCCACGCCGCCTTTCCCGCATCCGGCTTTCCATCGTGTGATTTTCCTTTTGCCATGTCCTTCGTCCTTTCACTCAGCGGGATTTCAACTCCGCGATCACGCGGTTCATGACCTCCGGGTAGTCCGTGCCGAAGCAGTCGAACCCGAGTTCCCAGAGCCTGCGGTAGAGTTCGGGGTCGTCTCCGTGCGTCCAGGGGAAGCCGGCGGCGACTTTGCCGGCCGCGTGGAGACGCGTGACGGCGTCTTTCAGGAAAGCCGACGACGGACAGAACGGATCTTCCTGCGACGGGTCCGCCTGAACGAGGAAATGCACCACGTCGACCTGCGCGAAGTTGTCCGCGGCGGCTATCTCAAAATACTTCCGCATGAACGCCTCGCCTTCCGCGCGCCGCTCCGGCGTGAACGGGATCTGCTTCCAGCTTCCGATGTACATCCAGTAGCTGGTGAGGCCGTTCGGCACCGCCTGGCGCCATTGCCTCATCAGATTGTAGTTGCAACCATGGCAGTAGACCTGGCGCTCGAGTCCGAAGCGCTTCACGAGCTCGGAGTTCTGCGCCACCGGCACGTTCTTGTAGTCCATGTAGATTTTCCAGCCGGGACGCCCCTTCATCGCGGCGAAGAGGCCCTCCCACAGGGGGATGCGCACGTGGTCCCACTCGGCGCCGTGCGCCGCGCCGATGGACACGTCGCGCAGCTCGGCCCAGTCGTACTCTTCGATCTTGCGGCGCTTGTAGGTGGAGTTGTGGTAGGCGATGATCACGCCGTCCTTCGTGCGGCGGATGTCGGCCTCGGGAACCACGTCGCAGGACCAGGCGTAGAGGCACGCCTCAAGGGAGTTGTCGGGACGGTTCACGCGTCCGGGCACGAGCACGCCGTCGCCGCGGTGGACCATGCTGAGGTTGAGGAAACGGGTGTCGCGCGCCCATCCGGACGCGATCAGTCCGAACAGGATTACGCCAGCGGCGATCACTCTCTTTTTCATGGTTTTTCTCCTATCGCTTTCCAACCGGAGGATAGTTTACCAAAAATCGGTATGCTCGTGGGGACAACATCAATCCTTGAATACGCCCTGTCTCGATTCTCCTTCTGTCTTGCCACGAGATTGAATTGTGCCCGGCATCGTTACATTCTTTCCAAAATCAACGACATGTCCCGTTTTGTCCGCGACAGTTCAAAGAAACCGATGCTCGTGCTGGAAGTGCCAAACGACAAGATTCTTCAATTTCTCGTAAGGGAAGATTCCTTCGGAAATCCACTTGCCGAGAAAATACTTGAGCCATGTACCTTCTCTGTCGCCGCTGCCCCATGCCGGATCCTCCCTTGCCCATTCCTCGAATTTTTCGCATAGCCTTGCTTGCACGCGAGTGTCTTTTCTATACCAGCAGGCAGTAAAAAGGCCGTCCCGTGCATCGTTAGGAACGACATCCAACAGGCGAAGTATCCAATCTGAACCATCAGACTTTACGGCGAGATAGGACAACAGGAATGTCGGCGATGCCCAAGAGCCCCAGTCCGTTGCCGCTATAATATCATCCATTCGACCGCCAACCAAATTCCCCTTTATTGCCATAAGCCTGGAGAGATGACAATGAATCTCAAAGGTAAAAAGATTGCTGCGTTCTATGGAAGCGGTCAACAAAACGGTCGCCTCATCGTCCGACACATCTGAAAACATCCATTCAGATGAACATTCAGGGAACGACAAGTTATTGTCGCAAGTCAAATACCGTTCACCGTTTCTGTCGTCGGTAACGATCTCCAATGAATAGTATTCTGCCGCATCGTTGCGTTCGACAATTCTTTCTATTAACTTGAAAACATCTGTATCCATAATTGAACCTCGCATCTATTAATGGCATGGAAAAGCATGTAAATTCCTCCCGTCGGAATTCACATGGATCTTGATCTTGGTGGTGAGTCTTCCATTCGCAGCTCCGACAGTTCTCCCCGTGTCGTAAACAAAACCGTCAAGTTGCGAAGGCTTGATTTTGCCCTGAGCTTTTGCTTTGCTGAACGCTTCTTCGATCAATCCTTTAATTTCTGCATCACCCCAACCTGGATTGAACTTGGCAGAACCGTTCATCGTCCCCTTAATCCAGCCATTGCCGCGCGCATGCTTCAATGTATGCCTGTACTTATACCGCGCTGTCGGCAGATATTCATATGTAACCTTCAGCTGTTTCGCACCGGGACATACCTTCTTCACATTGGAAAGTCGCGCGGCCTTGGTGAGCTTCGTCGCGCCAGCTGGAACGTATGGGACTAAAAGAGCCGCCGTATCAGCGGCAAGTGCCACATCGTCACCCACGCAGATGTCGTAGATGATATTACCGATATCCCAGACGGTATCCAACGGAATACACCCATTAGGGTCAAACTTGTTCACCGGATCATTGTCGCAGAATGCATAAAGATTCATTCCTCCGTCCTCGCCTAACGGGTCTCGACTGATCCATTTTCTCAGGGCGATGCTATACCATCTGTCACCAAAATCGTACAATCCTATGACCGGGTCGTATCGTTTCGTCATGTATCTGAATTGAAACAAATCCGCCATGCTCCCAGAGATCGAGACTGGTTCCCCAAACGCCCCGTAGGTGTACGACGCGACAACATTTCCGTCTTCATTCACATAGCCCAGAATATCTCCGTTGATGCCATAGTAGGGGAAGTAGTAATCCCCGTTCCTGCTGACCGCCACAAGCCCGCCAACGCCACATGCTCCGCTCAGATTTCCGCTCTTGTCCGGCCCCCAGAAATATTCGATTTCATTTGTCGTTCCAGTGTCGTACTGAAATCGCTCAAACACAAGGTTCCAACGGTCAAATACGCAATGGCGGGCACATCCCGGCAAGTCCTGTCTCACAAGGCGGTTTTGATAGTCGTAGCGATTGGTGACACTTCCATTTGGACGCGCCACTGAAAACATCCTGTTCTCTCCATCCCAGCTAAAAAGGTACATGCCCGTTACGCACGACAGATTTCCGTCAAGGTCGTATTCATGTGGCGCGGAACCTCCAACATCTGGGAAGATGAGCGCCGTACACTGGTTGAGCTGATTGACCAAGAAGAAGTTCGTGACAGAACCGATGGCAAAGCCACGACAGTTCCCCGCACTGTCAAACCCATACGCATAGCGAACACCCGACAAGTCGCACTGGACGATTTCGCCCCCTCTGCCGTAACAGTACACCGCTGCATTTGTTGACCCAGTATCAGACCAGCGGGTCAACTTGCCCAATAGGTTATACTCGAAGTTCCGATCCAGGATTGTAGTACCCGAGAATCCAACCGTCAAGCGATCGA
>JAFRNO010000264.1 GCA_017430155.1 Kiritimatiellia bacterium
CACCACAAGCTTGACCGCGTTATATTCCAGCAAGGACACGTACATCGGCGGCGAGCCGTCCCGCGCCACCATGGGATTCCGGGGGAAGTACTACGGCTGCCGCGTCTACGACCGCGACCTGACGGCGGCGGAGGTGGGGGTGAACCATGCGGTGGACTCCATTCGTTTCTGGGGCGCATCCACCAACGATTTCACGCTCTCCGGGGGCTACTCCTTCGACGGCGCGGGCGGGCTGCTGGTCGATCTGACCGCCGTCGCGGACGCGGGCGGCAAAGTCTGCGTCGGCACGGACGGCGCGGCGGCGTCAAGCGCCTCGTCGCCCGTGAGCCAAGACGGAACAAATTCCGCCACCTTCACCGCCGTTGCCGACGAAGGTTACGAGTTCGCCACGTGGGTTCTGGAGGACGGCGCGACGATTACGGCGGGCAACCGCACCGATCCGACCATTAGCGTCTCCGCCCGGTGGCCGCTCGCCGTCACGGCGACGTTCCGCGAGAAGGGCAAGCTGACCGCCTACTCGTATGTGCAGAAAGGGCTCGTCGCCTGCTGGGACGGCATCGACAACGCGGGCACGGGCGAGCACGATGCGACGGTCCGAACTTGGAAAGACCTGACCGGCAACGGCTACGACGGCACGCTCGGATCCAACGTGACCTGGGCGGAGAACGGCTGGCAGAACGAGGCGGACGAGAAGCCGGTCGCGCTCGGCATGGCGCTTTCCGGCGTCACCGCCACGCGCGATTTCACGGTTGAATTCGCCGTCACGCCGTCCCGTGCGCCCTGCCGCGAGGTCCTGTTCGGGCAGTTCAACTGGGATGATGGCTCAATCAACTTGGAACGCCGTGCCAACGGCAAGCTGCGCTGCTTCTTCAACAACGCCGAGGTCGATTTCGACAGCGCCGCCGTCCTCGTCCAGAACGAAACGGCGAGTTTCACGGTCACCGCCACCCCCGGCCGCCAGGCGGCCTGGAAGAACGGTGTGTTGGCGACGGCGCAGACGGCAAAGACCATCACGGCACTCTTCAGCAGCAAACCCACGTACATCGGCGCGGAACAGGTGGGCGATGAGGGCCGGAAGAGCTTCAATTTCCACGGCACCTACCATGCCTGCCGCGTCTACGACCATGCGCTGACCGATGCTGAGATCGCCGTGAACAACGCCATCGACGCGATCCGCTACCGCGGCGCAACGGCTGGCGACTTCACCCTCTCCGGCGGCTACGCTTTCGACGCGTCGGGGAATTTGACGGTCGCCATCGAGGGTGCGGCGACGACCGGCGGCAAAGTGCGCGTCGGCGCAGGCGCGACGGCGGCCACGGTCACCGCAACCGTCAACCAGGACGGCACCGTGCCGGCGTTCTTCACGGCCGAACCGGATGCGGGGTACGAATTCGTCACGTGGAACATCGAGGAGGGCGGCATTCTCCTGGACGGTTCCGCGTCCGACGCGACGGTCGGCGTCTCCGCGAAGTGGCCGCTTGCCGTCACGGCCATCTTCCGTCCGGTCCGCGCAAGCGCGTTCGCCACGACGGAAGGCGCGGACTACGTGAAGAACGGGCTGCAGGTGTGGTACGACGGCGTGGACAACGCGGGCGTCGGCCAGCACGGCGGCGCGGCGGCGGGGTGGACCGACCTCTCCGGCAACGGCAACGACGCCGTTGCGGTGGCGCCGGGCCTGGGGTGGACGGCCAACGCCTGCACCAACAACGCCGAAGGCCTGCAGTCGGGGAACGGGGGCCTGTTCCGTCTGGGGAACGCGGTGGCGCCGGTCATCGCCGCGCGCACCTTCACGCTCGAGATGGCGTTCACCCCGAACTTCGCGAAGAGCCGCTCGGTGCTCTTCGGCTCGTATGACGGCGCGGTCGGCTTCAATCTGGAGGAAACCGACGCCGGCACGTTCCGCATCTTCTACAACAACCGGCCGAACATCGTGTCGACGGTGCCGCTGATGAAGGACGAGGAGGTCGTCATCTCCCTCGTCAGCACCACGAACAGCGCGGTGGTCTACAGGAACGGCGTGGCGGTGTACCGTTACGACGGCGCGATCGACGAGACCGCGACGCTTGCGGCGATCGCGGATCCCGCCTATTACCTCGGCGGCGAGAAGTTGCGCAACGGATTCGCCTTCCGCGGGGCGATCCATTCCTTCCGCCTCTACGACCGCGCCCTCACGTCGGCGGAGGTGCTGCGCAACACGCGGCTCGACCAGCGGCGGCTCTTCACGCGCACGACGTCCTGGACGAACGCCGCGGGCGGGTCGTGGCTCGACGCCGCGTCCTGGAGCGATTCGCTGCCCAACGCCGAGATGCCTGCGAACGTCACCCTGGACGGGGCGAACGTGCAGGTCGGCCTCGCGCAGACGGCCCCCAGTCCGGCGGGCGTCTCGTTGGGCAACGCAGCTGGCACCACGAAGCTGACGCTCGGCAGCGGCGCGACGCTGCCGCTGGCCGACGCCTCCCTCGCGCTCGGCGCGGGAAGCGAGCTGTCTGTCGGGCCGAACGCCCTGATCCGCTCGTCGGCCTCGGGAACGAAGCCGAATCCGCTGGTGTCCGTGGCCGACGGCGGCCGATTGTCCATCGACGGCGGCGTGGTGAAGCTGCAGGACTACACGACCTCCCTCTTGGTGTTCGGCTGCGAGAGCCGGACGGGCACGCTCGCCATCGCCGGCGGCCGGCTGGAAGCGACGGTCGCGTCGACAGCCCCGCATGGCGTGAGCGTGTTGGCGGGCGGACGGCTGGAGATGACTGGGGGCTCCCTGACGCTCGCGCGTCCCACGAGTTACTCGGAGGGCTCCGGACTGTTGCTCGACGGCGGCGAGATCGATCTTTCCGGAAAAGCCACGCTGGCCGTGCAAAGGATGGGAATCCGTCTCGGCCCCGGAAAATTCCACATGGGGGGAACGGCCCGGATTCTCCAGTCAGCGGACAACAACGACACGGTTAGCGCTTTCCGGCTGCGCAGCGCGGCGGGAAAGGAAACCGTCCTGACGGTCG
Organism: Kiritimatiellia bacterium; assembly: GCA_017430155.1. Lineage (GTDB taxonomy): Bacteria > Verrucomicrobiota > Kiritimatiellia > RFP12 > UBA1067 > RUG572. The sequence goes on from JAFRNO010000264.1 coordinate 2,994, forward strand.
ACGACGCGGCCAACATCATTCGCATCGACGGCACCAGGCTCAACGTCTACCTCTCCGACAACATCGCCGGATCACGCGCCGTGCTGAACTGGAACTCCACGAAGACGTTGAACGCGCTGAGCACGCTTGCGGTCGGGTTCCAAAACGGCTATGGGGAACTGAACATCTCCAAGGGACAGCTCTGCGGCGGCGAGGCGGGCACCCGTGTCGGGCAGGGGGGGTCGAGCGTCAACTCCGGTTGCTTCCCGACGGGCGTGGTGAACATCACCGGCGGCAGCCTGCGGAACGGGAAAAGCAGTAACAATGACAAAACGTTCCAGGGGTTGATCATCGGCGCGGGCACATGCGTCAATCTCGCCAATCCCGGCTTCTACCGCGGGACGGTCAACCTCTACAACGGCGCCGTGACGAACACCAGCGAATATTTCGGCATCGGCATCGGTTGTTCGGAGGGCGACCTCAACCAGTACGCCGGGGAGGTCATCCACAATGGCAACGAGAACGAGTTCGTAATCGGCGCATTTGGCGGCAAGGGCTCGATGGTCATGGAAGGGGGCCGGGCGTGGTCGAAGTCCGCCGTCTACGTGGGCGGCGCCACCACGAACAACCTCTATTACAAACGCTATAACCTCTTTACGCAGTGCCCCGTCACCAACCACTGCGCCAAGGGACTCCTGCGCGTGACGAACGGCCGCTTCGACTCGGCGAACACCATCTGGGTGAGCCAGGACGGACAGGGAACGCTCGAGATCGGCCCGGCCGGCGCGGTTTCCGCCAAAAACGTGGTCCTCACCAACACGCCCGCCGCGCTGACGGGCGCGGGAGACCTCGCGGCGAAACTCGCCTTCACCTTTGACGCGAATGGCGTCGGGTCGCTCACGGTGACCAACAAGCTGACAATCGGCACCGGGGTGACGATGGCGGTGGACTCCACCGCGCTCAACGGCAGGGGCGCCACCTTCCCGCTCATCCTGTGCGGGGAGAGCGAGGGCGAGTTCAGCGCCGTCGACGTCGAGGGCAAGGGTACCGTCCGGAAGATGGCCGTCGACGGCGCGTTCGGCTACTGGTACCAGCACATCCCCGGCACGTACCTGCTCGTCAGATAATCTAATCTTTTAAGGAAAACGAGAATGTCACAAAAGGAGGAACCATGGAAAGAAAACTGATGTTTGTCGTTTTGGCAACGGTCGCGGCCAGCGCGGCCCTCCCGGCCATGGCCGAGACGGTCACGGTCAATGCGCCAGCGGGTACTGTGACGAACGCTTTTGCGTTCGTTTCCGGCGAGGATGCCCTCGCGGTCAATACGGGCGCGACGGGCGGCACGGTGCACTTGAACCCCAGCAGCAGCCACACGGGCGGCACCACGCTCGGCTCGGGCACGCTCGTCATTTCGCAGCCCGTCAGCGCCGACGCGCCGGTCGGCGAGCTGGGCGCAGGGCCGTTCACGCAGACGGGCGGCACGCTCCGCTACGCCGGCCCGGCGGGCGGCGTGTGGACGCGTGCGATGACGAACACGGCCAGCACGTCCACGGGCGCGGTGGTGTGGCAGGTCGACAACGACCTCACGATGGACTGCGACGTGGCGCAGACCGCCGGCGGGTTCGTCAAGACCGGCCCCGGCACGCTCACCTTCACGCAGCCGTTCAACTTCGGCAGCACGACCGAGGTCCCCGGTTCCACCCGTAAGAGCCAGATGAACCTTTCACCCGACCGCGCGCCCACGCAGGGGCACGGCAATTTCTCCCTCGTGGACGGCACGGTGGTCATCGACACGCCCGTCTCGGACGATTCCCCGATCACGGCTCCCGCCACGAACGTCCTGACGGCGGCGGGCGTCGCCACGGTCGGCACCCTCACGACGCTCGACGGCACGGAGACGACGGGCGTTCTCGAGCAGCGCGGTGGCGTGACGCGCACGGCCGGCATCCTCAGCATCGGCTTCTGCAACGGATCCACAAACAATTCCGAGACGCCGCTTTCGCCGACGGTGCGCGTCACGGGAGGACGCTTCCTCGTAGGGGCGACCGGGACAGCGGCGGTCTACATGGGCGTCAACGAATCGGTCTCTGCCTTCCAGGGACAGCGCAGCGCGCCTCTCCTCGACGTGTCGAGCGCCAACCGCTTCCTCTGCAAGACCATCCACATGGCCTACACGCCGGGCGCGAGCTCCACGATCCGCGTGCATGACGGCGGCTATCTCTATGC
>JAFRNO010000265.1 GCA_017430155.1 Kiritimatiellia bacterium
CGGCATTCCCCTCTCGCCCTCCGCCGAGGCGTTTCTCGCGGCCATGCGCCGTCTGATCGCCGCCAAGTAGGCGCCGTCAGGGAATCGCAAAAAGTGAAATCACGCCCATGAGGGTGTTACAGAAATTGTAATCACCCAAGCGGGAGAGCGTGCCGATTGGCTTTGGCACGGGTTGTGCTACTGTCCCTGGGAAGGAACAGAATCATGAACCAGCAAAGCAAATACGATCGACAGCGCGGGCTGTACCGGCGTGAATATGAACATGACGCGTGCGGCGTCGGGATGGTGGCCAACCTCTCGGGGGAGGCCAGCCATGAGATCGTGATGAACGGCTTGACGGTTTTGAAGCGCCTCATGCACCGCGGCGCGACCGGAAACGACCCCGAAACTGGCGACGGCGCCGGCCTTCTGCTGAAGATCCCGCACGCGTTCTTCTTGGGGAGGGTCGCGCTCCTGCGCGACCGGTTGGGCGAGAGCGCATCCCATTCCTTCGGCATCGCGATGATCTTCGGCGGCGAGGGGGAAGAGGAGAAGATCGAGGATGCCGTCCGTGGAGAAGGATGCAAAGTGATTGCCTGGCGCGACGTCCCGACCGACCCGAGCGCCATCGGGCACGACGCCCGCGCAGTGATGCCGCGTATCCGCCAGATCTTTATAGCCGCAAAACAGGGAGGGTCGCAACTTGTTGCGACCGCTGCGGACGCAACGAGTTGCGTCCCTCCCCATGCTCTGTGCGAAAAAGACTTTGAACGTCGCCTCTATATCATCCGGCGGCTGATCGAGAAGGCCACCTCGAAGACCTACATCTGCTCCTGCTCGTCGCGCACGGTCGTATACAAGGGGTTGCTCCTGGCGACCCAGATCGAGAAGTTCTACCCCGACCTCTCCGATCCCGACTTCATCTCGCCCTTCGCCATCGTCCACCAGCGCTACTCCACGAACACCTTCCCCTCGTGGGAGCTCGCGCACCCCTTCCGCGCCATCGCGCACAACGGCGAGATCAACGCCCTCAAGGGCAACCTCAACGCGCTTGCCGCGCGCGAGCCGTCGCTCGCCGCGCCCGTCTTCGGCGACGACATCAAGAAACTGCTTCCGGTCGTCCACCAGGGGCAGTCCGACTCCGCCTCGCTCGACAACATGTTCGAGCTGCTGGTCGCGTCCGGACGCGACGCGCCGCACGCGATGATGATGCTCATCCCGCAGGCCTGGGGCGCGAAGTACCACATGGGCCACGACGTGCGCGGGTTCTACGAATACCACTCCGCGCTGATGGAGCCGTGGGACGGCCCCGCAGCCATCGCCTTCACGGACGGCCTCTCGCTCGGCGCGGCGCTCGACCGCAACGGCCTGCGTCCCGCGCGCTGGACGCTCACCAAGGACGGGCTCTTCGTCCTCGCCTCCGAGACCGGCGTGCTCGACATCGCCCCCGAGAACGTCGCGCGCCACGGCCGCCTCAAACCCGGATCGATCCTCTGGCTCGACCTCGTGAACCACCGTCTCATGGAGGACGCCGAGCTCAAGACCTTCTACGCCCGGCGCCGTCCCTACCGCCGCTGGGTGATGGAGAACCACATCCCCGTCACGGGCCTCTTCAGCGAGATCGAGCCGTCGCGCCTGGCCGACGGCGAGAACGGGAGAGCCGCGCTCCTGCACGACCAGCAGCGCTTCGGCTACACGCTCGAGGACATCGAGCTGATCCTGCGCCCGATGGCCGAGACGGGACACGAACCCGTCGGCGCGATGGGCAACGACGCCGCGCTCGCCAGCCTTTCTAAGAAGCCGCGCATCCTCTTCGATTTCTTCCACCAGCTGTTCGCGCAGGTCACGAACCCGCCGATCGACCCGATCCGCGAAGAGCTCGTCATGTCGATCATGACCTACATCGGCAACCAGGCGAACATCCTCTCGGAGACGCCCGAGCACGCACGGCTCGTGAAGATGACGCGTCCCGTCCTGACCGACGACGAATTGAAGCGCATCCGGAACATCCCCGAATTCCCCGCAAAGACCCTGTCGATGGTGGTCGCGGCAAACGAGTCCCTTCCGCGCCGCTGGCTGAAGGCCGCGCTCGACAAACTCGCCGCCGACGCGCTGGAGGCAGTCAACGCCGGCGCGAAAATCATCATCCTGTCCGACCGAAGCGAACTGGGAGGGTCGCGCTCCTGCGCGACCGAAAACACGACGGACGCGCGGGAACGCGTCCCTCCCGCATGGCGCATCCCCTCGCTCCTCGCGGTGGCGGCCGTGAACAAGGCGTTCACCGACGCGGGCGTACGCAGCTCCGTGGGAATCATCGTCGAATCGGGCGAGGTGCGCGAGGTGCATCACTTCGCCGTGCTGCTCGGCTTCGGCGCGACGGCCATCAACCCCTGGCTCGCCCTTGAAACGGTCTCCGAACTGGGCCGCGAGAATTGCCTCCGGTCGAACACGCAGCTCACGCATCCCGACCGCGTCGACGAATCGGGCGAGACGGTTCCCCGCGCCATCCGCGTGGTCGCGACCCAGGAAACCGCCAACTACGTCTCGGCCGTCTGCAAGGGCCTCATGAAGATCATGTCGAAGATGGGCATCTCGACCCTGCGCTCCTACCGCAGCGCCCGCATCTTCGAAGCGGTAGGCCTCGGCCCGAAGATCATGGAGGAGTATTTCGGCGGCGTCACCTCGCCTGTCGGGGGGATGGAAATAGAGGATATTGAAATCCTTATTGAAAGGGTTCGGGGAAACCTGGGTTTCCCCGGTAGTTGTCCCCCCGGCGGCGCCTACCGCACGCGCAAGAACGGCGAGGAGCACCTCTGGACCCCGCAGCGACTCGTCGACTTCCGCGAATCCGTGCGTCTGGGTGACTACGCCCGCTTCAAACGCTACACGGACGACATCGACCAGAACAGCCGCATCACCCTCCGCTCGCAGCTGGCAGTTAGGGAGGGTCGCGA
>JAFRNO010000266.1 GCA_017430155.1 Kiritimatiellia bacterium
ACCAGTTGCCGGAGACGGCGTTCGCGGCCTTGGCATCTGACTGCGGCAGCGCAGCCTCCGTCGGCGGCGCGAGGCGGATGTCGTCCACGAACGTGGCCCTGTCCGCCTCCCAGCCCTCGCCCGCGAACCGCACGGCGTGCGTGCCCGCCGGAAGCCAGATGGGGCCGGACGAGAATCGCGCCTGGAACTGCTGAACCATGTTCACGAACAGCGCCGCCGTCACCACGTCGTCGACGAACAGGCTGATGCGGTGGTCGGGGTAGTTGTTCCCGCGCTTGTAGTAGGTGAAGGAAAGGTCGTACCAGCCGTCCGCCGGCACCGTCACCTCCTGCACGATCGACCCGAAGCGCTGGAGGATGCAAAGCTGGGCGCCGTCCGGGATGCCCGTGCCGACGACCGTGCCGCACCAGGTCTTCACGCCCGTACTGTTGGCCAGCACCACCTGTCCGCTCACCTTCCACGGCGCGACGGCCGTGTTTTCCACGTCCTGGATGGAACCGTCGCCGGCCCCCGTGCCGTTCATGTAGGGATAGCCGTTGGAGGCCGTCACCGCCGAATCCTCGAACGAGCCGTTCGCGAGCAGGCTCGCCGCCGCCGCGCCCTCGCCCAGCGCCGCCACCGTGCCGCCCGCCGCCGTCGTGCGGAGGTTCGCGCTGCGCGACCCGGCGACGAGGAGTGTCCCCTCCGCCGCAAGGGCCGAACCCTTCGCGAAACCAACGGCCACCGCGCCCGGGCCGCGCTTCGTGAACGTCGCGTCGCCCACGAGGCACGCGACGATGGCGTTCGTCGTGCCCGCAACGGACGCGGTCAGGTCGCCGGGAAGGATGATGCGCCCAGCGCCGACGAGCGTCGCGCCGTTGCCCGAAAACGTGATCGAGGCCGGCCGCACCGAGTCGTGAACCTCCACGAACGCGCCGGCGGGGAACACGGCGTCCGCGCCGTCCCGCCACGCGACGGGGTTGTTCCCGGCGTCCAGCCAGTTCGCGTCGGTCCACCGCGCGCCGCGCGCGCCGTTCCACGTGAGCGTCTCGGCCTGCGCCGACAATGCCATGCCGCCGGCGATTCCCATCGCCGCCATAAAAACAACCATTCTCCTCATCATACAGTATCCTCCATGGCGCTTATTATACCAAAGTTTCGCGGATTGTGTTATAAAACCGAAGCCGAACCGCTGGGGATCGGTTCGGCTCGTCAACAAGGTTTTGAAGCTATCGGAGCAGGAATCTCACCCGCATCCAAGAGAGTATATGCCTCGTTGACACGCCAATGACAAATTTTTAGAATTTTTTTCTGGAAAGCCCGCCGCCCGCGCTGCGAAACTCCAAAACTCCCAGCGGCGAAAGCAAAAAAGAGAAGTAACAGGGCGCTCTAGCGCTCGACGAACGGGCCGACGTCGGCTATTTTTCCTTCTAGGGCATCGGCGAAGAGATCCACGCCTTCGAGGTTGAATTGCGTGCTCTGCTCGTTGTTGCACGACGCCCACGGGGCCATCATGAACCCGAGGAGATGTTTGTCGGAGACGACCTCCCGCCCGAGCTTGACGAGCTTGCCGATCACGTCGTTGGCGCCGATCTTCGCCCTGCGCCGTTCGTGTCCGATCCAGTTCGTGCCGCACGGGATCTGGTCGAAGCCGGCCTTCTCGAGGTCCCAGAACTCCTTGAGGCGCTTGCGATGGGGCGTTTTGTCCTTGGCAAGGTCGAACCCGCCCAGGCACTCGTCGTAGTACCAGTTCGACTGCACCACGCTCTTCGGGCACCGCGTGAAGTAGTCGGGATGGTCCCAGCCGTAGTCGCTCCACACCCACGGACGGCATCCGCAGTCCTCCGCGCACTTGACCGTGTAGAGGAAGTCGTGCCACCACATCTCGCCCGCGCGCATGACGAAATAGTTGCGGTTCGAGGAAAAGCCGACCGTCTCCTCGTCATAGCCGAGATGGAAGAAGCGGGGCGTCTGGAACACCTCGGCCACGTCCCGTATGACGTCCTTCACCACCTCGTAGTACTTGGGCAGTGTGAGCATGCGGTGGTAGTGCTTGAGCCAGCCGTCGTGCGTTGCGGAGAAGTTGAGCTTGGGAATTGCCTCGATGCCCATGCCGCGCAGGCGCACGACTTCGTCGCGGAGCTTGTCCGGCGACCAGCTGCCCTTGATCGCGAGCTCCGGATGGCTCGGGTACACGAGACCCTCGCCGACGTCGATGACGAGCATGTTAAGCCCGCGCTTCGCCATGCGGTCGACCACGCGCCGCCACAGCTCGTCCTTGTTGCGGAGCGTGTCGTCCGGACGGTATCTCTCATGTATCGTGGCCGTGGCCTGCACGTCGTCGGGCAGCCATTCGCACCACATGTTGTGACCGAGGTGGAGCAACAGGGCCTTGACCTTGTCGGTGCCCGTCCACTTGGTCGCCGAAGGCGTCGTCACGCAGCCGGCAAGGCCGGCCGCAGCGGAAAGTGCGAGGAACTCGCGTCTGTCTAGTTTTGCTTTCATGCGGCGAAGTATACCATAAAGAAGGCCGCCCCGCCGACAAAACAACGACAAACTTTAAAAAATCATGGAAGAAGCGTGACAGGTCCCAGAAGGCCGTTTTCGCGGACGGGCCAGCTCGAGGCGTCGAACTTCTTGTAGTCGATCGTGACGATGTTGATGTCCGTAAAATACTTCCACTTGACGCCGTTGAGGTCGTTCCAGCGGATACGGTTGGCACCCACCGAGGTGACCTCCACTTCAAGTTCGTTGCCGCACGGCTTGAGAGTTGCCGCCGGGATGTCAAAGGTGTACGGCGGCAGGATGCGACAGCCGAGGTCCACACCGTTGAGCCGCACGCGCGCCGATTCGCGTACATCGCCGAGGTCGAGTTGCGTGACCGCGTACGCCGGGGCGTCGAAGGTGGTTGTATGGCGCATCGTGCCGCAGAACGCGGGATCGAAGGTGGACCATGCCGCAAGGATCGCGAGGTTGGTGGCAGGCGGGAGCGTGGGGCCGCCGCAGGCGGGAGTGAGGCGCCAGGGGCCGGCGTGGGGGGTTGGGTCGCGCGGGCGCGCGCCCCTCCCACGCGGCGCGCGGGGGGAGCGCGCCCTACCAAGGGGAGTATCGGCCGCGACAACTGGTAGGGCGCGCGCCCCGCGCGCGCCGCACACGAACACGGAATGGCCGGGGGGAAGATCGAGTGAGATTACGGTGCGGATCGAGCCGGTCATCGGATCCATGACCGTGAAAGGACGCTCGGATGTAATCGTTTTTGCGCTCTTGCCTTGGTTGGCAACAAAATGGAGCCGAGTGCCGTCTTTCGCAAATCGCGTGGAGAGCAGACCGTTCGACGCGGTGAACGGCATCCGCA
>JAFRNO010000267.1 GCA_017430155.1 Kiritimatiellia bacterium
CCCGCGCCCACGCGCACCTGCGCGCCGCCCTTCAGGACGAGCGTCCAGTCGAACTTGGAGAACGTCGTGGTCCACAGGTCGAACATGGAGCCCGACTCGATCGTGTACGTGTTCGCGGGCGACCCGACGAAGCTCGGACTGCCCTGCGTGATGACGTCCGCCGCGTTCTTGGCCACGCACGAGCCGTTCTTCAAGGTGGCGGACGTCACCATAAACATGGATCCGCCGCTCTCAAGCGGACGCGTCGTGAGCGTGTGGCCGCCGAGATCCACCGTTCCGTTCGAGAAGCCGACGCGTCCGCTGCTGTAGACGGATGCATCGCCGGACAGCGTCACGGTGGTGAAGAGTCGGTCGATATTGCCGGATCCCCCTACGGGCTGTGCCGTCTTGATCATGCGCAGCGCGCCGTAGCCGTCCGGACCGTTGCCCGCGATCACCAGTGCGTTCGGGAAACGTTCCGTGCCCTGATTCGGATAGCTGTTCGGGGCGAGCACGCGCAGCTGCGCGCCATTCGAGACCGTGATTGTGTTGGCCTTCTTCCCGCCGAAGGTGTTGATCTGCCCGCCTGCGGCGGTCTGCGCCTCCAGGATGCCCTCTCGGATCTCCACCGTGCCCGAGAACGCGGTGTTGTTGTCGTTCGAGACGATGGCCGTGCCCGCGCCGATCTTGACGATCTTCGTGATCGCCGACGACAGCTGCGTGTAGTAGGCGAGCGTCTGCCCCGCCGGCACGTCGAACGTCAGCACGCCGTCCGCGACGGACTGCCCCGCCGAATTGACGTTGAGCGTGCCGCTTCCCGCAAGCCAGCCCTGCGAGCCGCCCGCGTAGCGGCCCGACGGCACGGCCGCGCCGCCCGCCGTCGCCGCCGGCACGTAGACCGTCGTGCCCGACGCGAGCGAGAGCGTCGTGCCGGATGCGACGGCAAGCGAATCCGCCAGCAGCTTCGCGTTCGTTCCCGTCAGCGTCACCGTGCCGCCGCCCGTGAGCGTGAGGCTCTTCACCCTCGCCGCCGCGCCGCTGATGTCCACCGTGGAGCCGGCGGGAATCACCACCTCGTCGCCCGCGCGCGGGGGCTGAGCGGACGCCGCGCCGCCGACCTGCCAGTTCGCCGCCGTGTTCCAGTCCGCCGATTGCGCTCCCGTCCACCCGATCGTGCCCGTCTCGGTCGCGATGTCGCCGCCGCCCGTGAGCGGGTTGCCCGCGACGGGACCGTATGTCTTGCCGGTCACGGCGTCCTTCAGCAGGTATACGCCGTTCTTCAGAACGGGCTGCAGGTCCATCACGAGCGTCCCGCTCTCGTAGATCTGGAGCGAGTAGAGACGCACCTTGCTGCCGGGATTTTCGAAATAGGTTCCCTCCTCGTTCTTGACGGTGGCGAAAAGCCCGAGGGGGTAAACGGACGGCACGGTGGGCGTGGACGTGTTCATCTCCTTCGTGAGGTTGCCGTCCGTGTAGAGCCGCGCCTTCTTGTTCGGTCCGTCGATCTCGAACGTGCGCCGGTCGGTCGTCACGGGGACGGCCGTGTTCAGCCAGTCGCCGTCGCCGTTCTTGAACGCGAACGCGTAGTTGCCGCCGCCGTTGATGTAGTGCGCGCAGGACATCCCGGCCTCCCGACCAGACGCGGCGAAGACGCGCGACTGGAGCGGCGTCACGGAGAGGAACGCGTAGTCGGCCACGATCTTCGTGTTCGGCTTCACGTAATAGTCGAGCACGACGGTCTGCGAGCCGTCCGTGTCAATGTACGCGTCGGCAGCCATCGCCGACAACGCCATCCCGCCGGCGATTCCCGCCGACGCCAGAGAGACAAAAATTTTCCTCATCATTCTGCGCTCCTTTTTTCGTACGGTCACCGAAGGATGAGCGTGCAGCCACGGGGTACGATGTTGACTACAAACACGCCATCCTCAAGCGAAAAAGTTGTTTTCCAGGCCGCAGGCATGAGGCTCGTCGTCCAACCCGCGAGTCCGTCCTTCGACTCCGCCTGCGCGCCCGAGGCGATCACGACGCGTTTCATCGTCGGGCGGGACGCGAACTTCACGCAGCCGGACGACGGCACGCACAGCGTGCCGGACGTGCTGACCAGCGGCAGCGCCTCGCCCGCGAGTTCCGCCCCCGCCGGAATCTCCACGTTCGCGGAAACCGTCGTGGCGGCGACGGGACTCGCCAGTCTCAGCGTGCCCGTGCCGCGCACGGTTCCCGTGAAGTTTGTCGCAATGCCCGGATCGAACGTCGTGGGACCGTTCAGGAACAGGTCGCCTGCGCCCGCAAAGCTCTTCACGGCATGTCCCTCGCCCTCCACCTTCAGCGTGGCACCTGCGGACACGGACACGTCGCTGTTGCCGGGGATCACCGGCCCCACCGTTCCCTTCTCAAGGGAGCGAGAGAGCGTGAGGGCCTCGTCCATCGTCAGCGCCCGGTCATAGATGCGCACGTCGTCGATGTAGTGCCCCGAATTGGCCGTCCCCGCCGTGTTGCAGTTGATGTACAGGTCCTGTGCCGTAATGTTCGCGTCGAAGCCCGTATATGTCGTTTCAACCTTGCCGTCGCGGATGAGCCGCATGATTTTTCTTTGCGTGTCGCACACCACGACGATGTGCGTCCAGCATCCGCGCTCGGTCGCGTAATTCTGCGACCAGTTGAACGGCCTGGCCGACTGCGTGCCGCATGTCACGTACACACGGCGCGGACAATTGTCCATGTACAGCCTGAATCTGTTGGTGGCCACCGACGTGTCGCCCCACGCCAGCAAGTTGTAGGTCTGGGGAGGGCCGCACGGCAGGACGCGCATGGACACCGTGAACGGCGCGTTGCCAGTGGGGAAGTTCTCGGGAAAGTCCGCCGCCGGGAGCTTCATCGAGCCGGTGAGATACCGTCCGTAGCTGCCCGCCCGCGTGCTGCTGCCCGTCGAGAGATTTGGAAGAAGCGTCGCGCGGCCCATCGTGTCCTTGCCCAGGTCGCTCGCGTCGTCGAACGCCCAGTGGCAGAGCGGCTCGGGCAGCACGGTCGCCGGATCGGCCACCGCCGGACGCGACATCGCGTGTTCCGCCGCCACCTCTTCATCCGTGAGCACCCGGTTCCAGATGCACAGGTCGTCGATTCCGCCGTAGTAGCGGTGCGTCAAACCGGCATTTGCCACGCCGTTGTGCGCACCGGCGCTGTCGTTGTTGCCGAGTACCATTTGACAGGGCGACGGCAGGGCCAGCGCATAGGTCGTCGTCTTGGTCGATTTCAGCTCGCCGTCGTAGTACATCTTCAGCGTATTGTCGGCGTAGGTGACGGCCACGTGGTGCCAGTTGCCGTCCGACAGGCCCGGGCAGGTGATGATCGGCGAGTTCGGCCCGTCGCTCGTGTTCCAGTTGACGATGCAGGTTTCAAGCTTCGTCGCCGACCTCTGCCAGAGGACCAGCTGCGTGCCGTTGCCGCCCCAGTTGCCCAAGCGGAAAAAGTACGAGGTGTCAGGCGGACTGGCCATGGGGCGAATCCACATGCTCACGGAAATCGGATCGTTCCCGGTCGGGAAACCTTTCGTGCGCGTCAGCTGCGAAACGGAAAAGTAGGAGGCGCCGTGCCCTTCGGCGTTCGGCCCGATTTCAAGCGCCGGACGGTGCGCCACGCCGGTGACGGCCTGCGTCACCACGCCCGGCACGGTCATATTCACCTTCGAGAGCGTATATCCGTTCGGCCCGAAGTCGCGCCCGAGGTCGTCGGGGTTGTCGAACGTCCAGTGCGCCACCAGTCCCGGACGGCAGGTCGGACGGCGGAGCGTGAGCGTGCCCTCGGCCACCGTCGTGGAGCCGGTGTAGGCGTTGTCGCCGGTGAAGACCTGCTCGTAGCCCGCACCGCGCTTCACCACGTCCGTATTGCCGTAGATGCGCCCGGCGCTGGTCTTGGACGTGCCGGACGCGCCGGTGAGCGTGAGCGTGGTGTTGTCCGGCATCTGCACGCCGCCCACCGCGCCGGAGCCGGAGTAGTCCGCGAGCGTCTGGCTGGCGGGGAAGATGAAGCGTCCCGGCCCGTCCGCGATCAGCCGCACGGTCTCGGCGAGCATCGATCCGGCGTGGAAGTTGAAGTCGCCCGTATAGAGCGCCAACCAGCCGGTGTAGTTGAGCTTGCTGTAGATTTCCCCCGTCCAGCCGCCGGAATGGGTGATGGAGCCCGTGCCCTTCACGGTACCGCGGTAGTTGTAGAGGTTAGAGACGCTCTGCTCGCCGCCGCACACGTAGAGGTTGTATCCGTTCAGGTCGACCGAGCACTCGTCGTGCCCGGCGTAGAGGTAACCTACCGTGACGTTGTTCTCCAGCCGCACGGTGGAGTTGTTCCACTGCACCAAGTAGGTGAGGTTGAGCCAGCAGTTGGAGCCGAGCACGAGCGTCATCGTGTGGCAGGGCTGGAGCTGGCGCAGATAGGTGGAGAATGAGGAGGTCGGCTCCAGACGGAGCGTGCCGGCGCCCGCCAGCACGATCTTGCCGCTGCCTTCCACGTTGTTCCAGTCGTTCGGATGGTTCATCTTGCAGACGACGGTCGTGTTCTGCCCGAATTCCAGAACGGGCGCGCCCATCAGGTAGAAATCCGAGCCGAGCAGGGTGATCGTCCCCTGGTTCGCCTTCGTGATGAGACCGGCGATCTTCAACTTGTTGATCTTGTTGGTCAGCTGCGCGCCGTCCGCCAGCGAACGGATGTCGTAGGCACAGTCGAGCGCGAGCAGCTCCTCGGCGGTATACGTGGAGTTCACCGCCGTCCAGTTCGCCGGATCGCTCCAATCGCCGCCACTGGCGGCGCCGCACCACACGTTCGTCCCGAGCGGCGCCGCCGCGGCGACAAGCCCAGCCAGCGCGACGATTCCCACCATCGACGCACGCTTCAAATACGCATTTTGCTTCATTTTCTGCACTTTCTATTATCATCGCACACCGCTCACGCGGCACGCAAGCTTCACCTCAATACAATTGTACATGGCGATATCATACTATAATTCAACCGTTTTCCGCAAGCCGAAACTAACATTTCACGTGGAGCCGGTTGGCGAATGTCATCTACTCTTCGCAACGCGCGCAATTCGAAAAAAACAACTTCGGATCCCCCAATCGCGCCGCGCTTTGATAGAATATTCCCGCGATGCCAAAGAACACTGAGATGACAAACGACAGCATGAAGAAGTGGATCACGTTGGCCGCGCTGTGCCTGGCGTTCTTCTTCTACATGTCCGACCGGCAGCTGTTCGGGCTGCTCGTACCGCTCATCCAGGAGGAGACGGGCCTCACGAAGATCCAGATCGGCATGATCGACACCGTCATGTACTGGGTGATCGCGATCATGATGCCGTTCTCGGGCTTCGCCGGCGACCGATGGCCGCGCACGCGCGTGATCACGTGCGCGATTTTCGGCTGGGGTGCGCTCACGCTTCTCACGGGATTCGCGGGCGGACTCGCCGGGTTCGTGCTCCTGCGTTCCATCGCCTGCACGGGCGTGCAGACGTTCTACGGCCCTTCCGCTTACGCGCTAATGGCGGATGAGCACAAGACGACGCGCACCACGGCGCTCTCCCTCCACCAGGGCGCGATGTACACGGGGATGCTCGTGTCGGGCGCACTCGTGGCCGTGATACTTTCCCGGTTCGGCTCGTGGCGGTGGGTGTACTTCCTCTTCGGCGGCGCGACGATCCTGGTGGGCGTAGCGTTCGCGTCCGTGTTCTGGAAGGACGCGCGGATGTCGGGCCCCGGCGCGAAGAAGAGTCTGCGCCAAGGCATGAAGGCCTTCTTCTGCAATCCGGCGGCGCTCTGCGCGGGCGCAGGGTACGTGGCGCTCATCTTCTGCGCGAACGCCTGCATGAGCTGGGCGCCGACGTTCATCTGCCAGAAGTTCAACCTGGACGTGGGAACGGTCGGAAAGGGCGTCATGTTCGGGCCCAACCTCGCCGCGATGGTGACCGTCCTCACGGCGGGCGTCGTAACGGACTTCTTCGTGCGCCGCTTCCCGCGCTTCCGCCTGGGCATGCAGATCTTCGCGCTCCTCTGCGGCGTGCCGCTCTTCAGGGTATTCGGCTTCGCGACCTCGGCGGGGATGATGTTCGCGATGCTCATCGGATGGGGAATCGTACGCGGGCTCTTCCAGTCGAACACCTTCACCTCGCTCTTCGACGTGGTGCCGGCGGAGAGCCGCGCCTCGGCCGTCGGGTTCGTGAACGTGTTCGCCTACGTGATCGGCTCGTTCGCGCCGGTCCTGTTCGGCATCATCTCGCAGCGTTGGGGCGTGCGCGGGTTCGAGGTCGGCTTCGCCGCGCTCGGCGCTCTGCTCGCGGCGGCGGCGGCGATGATGTCCTTTTCGTATTTCCTGCTGTTCTACAAATATCGAGTCAGGGGGTAGGGATGGTGCCCAAATTAAACAAACGGATTTGTTCGCCGCTACGCGGCTCACTTCTTCCTCATGCGAACGCCGTAGGCGTGAGCAAATCCGTTTGTTCACA
>JAFRNO010000268.1 GCA_017430155.1 Kiritimatiellia bacterium
GAGGTCGCCGCCATGGATACGATCGATGAAGAGGAAATGAAGGAGCATCTCGCAGAGGAGATGGCGAAATACGAGGACGAAGGCTACTTCAAGCGCCTCTTGAAGATGTTCGCCGGCCTCGGCAAGAAGCATTCGACGCGCGAGTACAAAGAGGCCGTCATCGAACTCCAGCGCCAGGCTGCTCCGCTGATCGCCATCCTCGTGCCGGTTATCGGCGCCGTCGTGCTGTTTGTCGTGACGGCTATGGACACGACGTCTGAGCAGAAGATCGACCTTGAGATCGCCGAGGCCGAGAAACCCGAGGAACTCGACAAGAACGAGCCTCCGCCCGACGTCGAGCCGCCGCCGGAGGACGTAGACGTGCAGGTCGACACGCCGAACGTGTCGCCGGTGGTGGCCGCCGAAGTCGCGGCGCCGCCGTCCAACGAGCCGCAGTCATTCAAGCCGGCCGACGTGGATTCGGTGCTTCTGATCAAGAGCCCCGTCACGTTGAAGTCCATCGCGGGCACGGCCCGCAGCTCGGGCCAGCGCGGCAAGCTCACGGGCGGTGGCGCGCAGTACGGCGACGCCTCCACCGAGCGCGCCGTGCGCATGGCGCTCCGCTGGCTGAAGGCCACGCAGAACGGCGACGGATCCTGGAGCACGCGGCCGGAACTCGGCCTGACGAGGGGCATGGACCCGGCGGCCGGCGCGGGCTTTGCGGTCCTCACCTACCTCGCGCACGGCGAGACGCCCACGTCGAAGGAGTTCGGCCCGACGGTCGAGAGGGCGCTCAACTACCTGATCAACAGCGTGTACATTGTCAAGGACAAGGCCGGCAACGAGGTGAAGGACCCCAATGGCAAAACGCCGTATGTCAAGATGCGTGGCGCCGGCGGATCCGAGTACGGCTTCCTCATCGGCACGTACGCCCTCTGCGAGGCGTACGCCATGACGAAGAACCCGAACGCCCGCGCGGCGGCCGAGAAGACGCTCGCACGTATCATTTCGGGACAGACGCCGACGGGCGGCTGGAACTACAACATGGCGCGCACGACGAAAGACGGTCCTGACGACATCTCCTTTGGCGGTTGGGCGATGCAGGCCCTCAAGGCGGGCAAGATGGCTGGTATCCACCTGCCCGGCATGGACGAGTGCATCAAGAAGGCCGTCAAGTGCCTCAAGACGCGCAACTACTCCGAAAAGGCAGGCTTCGTCTACCGTGCCACCACCAATCACAAGGGTGGCGGCGGCGGTTTGGGCGGCGTCGGCTGCCTCGCGATGCAACTTCTTGGCTATGCGACGGAACCGGAAGTCGCCAATGCGCTGAACGTGATGAAGGACTGGCAGCCTTCGCTTGATAAGGAATATACCTATGTCAAGAGCGGCACGCGGCACAATCCGCAATATTACTGCTATTATGCCGCGCAGTGCAAGTACCAGGCTGGCATGGCCAAGAATGCGACCCCGGCGAACTTCACGCTCTGGAAAAAGTGGAACCAGGAGATGAAGGCCCTCTATCCGAAGACCATCATCAAGGTGATCGGCAAGGACGGCAAGCCGTACACGATCGATGACGCGAACGGCACGCCGCGCGAAATCGGCCACTGGGTCAACGGCGACCATTACAACTACGACGTGATGGGCACCTGCCTGGCCGCGCTTCAGCTGATGGTCTACTATCGCTACCTGCCCACCACGCAGCTGAAGGCCACCGAGGTCGAGGCGGACGTCGAATCGCTTTCCAAGGACAAGACCGGCGAGATCAACGTGTCGATTGACATCTAATCCATGCCTTTTAGCCTCTTCCTCGCGCTTAAATACCTGAAGCCGAAACGCAGCGTGACCAGTGTGATCACCTGCGTTTCGGTTATCGGGGTGTTGCTTGGCGTGGCGGTGGTCATTATCGTCCGCGCGGTGATGACGGGGTTCGGCGATCTCTGGGAGCAGAAGATCCTCGACTTCAAGCCGCACGTGACCATCAAGTCGACCGGGCCGGGACCCGTCATCCGCGACGGCGAGGCCCTTGCGAAGCAGATCGCGGCCCTGCCAGGCGTCGTGGCGGCTTCACCGGAAATCAACACGCCCGTGATGTTGCAGCGGAGGGGGCTGGTCGCGACGCCGATTCTCATTGGCGTCGATCCCGATTGCGTCAGCAACGTCTACAAGGTCGGCGATCCGGTCGCGGGAGCCTTCGACCTTGAAGGCGACGCCATCGTCCTTGGCGTTGATCTTGCGCGGAAGCTCCATGTGTTCGTGGGAGATGAGGTTACGATCTACTCGCCCAAGACCCTTGCCGCGCGTGACGAGATCTACCTGCCCCTCAAATGGCGCGTGACGGGGATCTACTCCTCGGGCCAGCGCGACTACGACGCGCACTTCGCCTTCTGTTCCCTGCCGAACGCGCGTGACCTCATGGGATTGGAGAACGGCGTGTTTGTCCTGAACGTCAAGACCGCCCAGCCCGCCAACGCGTCCGCCCTCGACGACGTCTGCAGACAGATCGCCGACCTTGCGCCGACATGCTATGTGGAGACATGGCGGCAGACGGACCGCGAGATCTTCAACGCGCTCGCGGTGGAGAAGAACATGACGGCGATTCTCCTGTTGCTTGTCACCGTCGTGGCGCTGTTCTGCGTGATGAACACGTTGCTCGTGCTGACCGTCCAGAAGACTTCCGAAGTCGGTCTCCTGAAGGCGCTCGGATTCTCGAAGGCCAAGATCATGGGCGCGTTTGTCGTACATGGCCTCGTGCAGGTCACGGCCGGCACCGTCCTTGGGCTTGCCGCCGCATATGCCGTCCTGCGGAATCTCCAGAATCTCGTGGACTTCTTGGCCCGCCTCGGCGTACAGGTGTTCCCGAAGGCGGTCTACGGCCTTGACGCGATTCCCTACCGCCTCGTGGCCGCGGACGTCACCTGGGTTGTCGTCATCGTGTATGTCTTCGGTTTGCTGGCCTCGCTTGTCCCGGCGTTCCTTGCCGCATCGAAAAACCCCGTGGAGGCGCTGAAAGGCTGATATGCCCGTCTTGGAAGTCCAGAACGTCGCGAAGTCGTACCGCCTGCCGGGACAGAAGGCCATTCCCGTGCTGGAGGACGTGTCGCTGTCCGTCGGGCTCGGCGAACACGTGGCCATCGTCGGGCGGAGCGGCGCAGGGAAGACGACGCTGCTGAACATCTTGGGAGGCCTTGACCGGCCAACGTCCGGCGACGTGCTGGTGGAGGGCGTTTCGCTCTTCAAGGGTTCCTTCGCCGCGTATCGGCGCAACCGCATTCGCGCGGCGAAGATCGGATTCGTCTTCCAGAGCTTCCACTTGATGCCGGAGCTCGACATCGTGGAGAATGTCTTGTTGCCCGCGATGACGGGGGCCGTGAAGCTCCCGGCACCGCGCTCCCGCGCGAAGGAGCTCCTCGCGAAGGTGGGATTGGGAGATCGCCTGATGCATCTTCCCGGCGAGTTGTCGGGCGGCGAGCAGCAGCGCGTGGCCCTGGCGCGCGCGCTCATGTGCAATCCGCGGATCGTCTTCGCCGACGAGCCCACCGGCAACCTCGACAAGCTGACGGGCGCCGAGATCATGAAGCTCCTCTTCGAGGTGAGCGACACGCCGTTCGCGCTCGTGATGGTGACCCACTCCCAAGAGGCGGCCGCGCTCTGCGACCGCGTCCTCACCCTCGACCACGGTCGCCTTTCAAGAAAAGAGAAGTCATCATGATACGCATAGTTGAATGGGCGGCGGAGAAGCCGCAGAGCCGCATCGTCACGAAGTTCCTCGCGCGCAGCGCGTTTCCGGAGGAGGCCGAAAAGGCGGCCGCCGAAGTTCTCGCCGCCATCCGCGCGGAGGGCGACGCCGCCGTGGCGCGGTACGTCGCGAAGTTTGAGGGCGCGCATCTCACGCCGAAGCGCTTCCGCGTGACGGACAAGGAACTTGCCGCCGCCGAGGCGGCGGTCTCTCCCGACCTCAAGCGGGCGGTGAAGGACGCCTATGCGCGTGTGATGCGGTTCTCGAAGGCATCTCTTCGCAAGCCCTGGACGATGAAGACGCCCAAGGGCGGCACGGCGGGCGAGTTCTTCTCGCCGATGGACCGCGTGGGCGTGTACGTGCCGGGCGGCACCGCGCCGCTTGCCTCGACGAGCGTGATGACCGTCACGCTCGCCGCTGCCGCCGGCGTGAAGGAAATCGTCGCCTGCACGCCCGCCGGACCCACGGGCACGCCGAACCCCGTTCTCCTCTACGCCCTCAAGCTCGCCGGCGCCACGGAAGTCTATCGCGTGGGCGGCATCCAGGCGATCGGCCTGATGGCGTTCGGCACGAAGACCGTGAAGAAAGTCCAGAAGATCGTCGGCCCCGGCAACGCCTACGTGACCGCCGCGAAGCGCCAGGTGTACGGTTTCGTGGGCATCGACCAGGTGGCGGGTCCGAGCGAGATCGCCGTCCTCGCGGACGGCACGGTCAGCGCGCAGTGGGTCGCCGCCGACCTCCTCAGCCAGGCCGAACACGGCAGCGGCTGGGAGAAGAGCCTGCTCGTCACGCAGTCGAAGGATTTCGCCGAGGAGGTGAAACGCGCGCTTCTCGCGCAGACCGCCACGCTGTCCCGCAAGTCGCTCATCCAGCGCGTCATCGACCGCGACGGCATCCTCTTCGCCGTCACGCCGACGGTGGAGGAGGGCCTCGAGCTCGTGAACCGTTTCGCGCCCGAGCACTTCGAGATCATGTGCAAGGACGCTACGAAACTGATGAAGGGCGTGCGCAGCGCGGGCGCGGTGTTCGCGGGCGCGTGGACGCCGGAAAGCGCCGGCGACTTCGTGGCCGGTCCCTCGCACGTGCTGCCCACGGGCGGCGCGGCGAACATGTTCAACGGCCTCACGCCGGACGACTTCCGCCGCCGCCACTCGTTCGTCGCCTTCACGAAGGGCGACCTTGCCCAGACCAAGTCCACCATTGAGGCGTTCGCGCGCGTGGAGGGTCTTGACGCGCACGGCCGCGCCGCGACGATCCGATTCGAGGGACCGCAATGAAGACGCGTACATTCATCGACCAGGTCGACGTGATCGTCCGTTCCGGGAAGGGCGGCGACGGGTCGGCCTCGTTCCGGCGCGAGGCGCTTGTCGCGTTCGGCGGACCCGACGGCGGCGACGGCGGCCGCGGCGGCGACGTGGTGCTGCGCGGCTCCACGCACGTCAACTCGCTCATCTCGCTCTACTTCGACCCGAAGCTCTACGCCGAGGACGGCGTGCCGGGTTCCGGCAAGCGCTGTTTCGGACGACGCGGGAAGGATCTCGTGGTGGACGTGCCGTGCGGCACGCTCGCGACGGACGCCGACACGGGCCTCGTGGTGGCGGACATCGTCTCGCCCGGCCAGCGCGTCGTCGTCGCGAAGGGCGGCGCGGGCGGCTACGGCAACGTGCATTTCAAGAGCGCCGTCAACCAGGCCCCCACCGAACACACGCCCGGCGGTCCGGCCGAGGAGCTGCGTCTCCACCTCGAGCTGAAGACGATCGCGGACGCCGGCCTGCTCGGCTTCCCGAACGCGGGCAAGAGCTCCATCCTCACGGCGCTCTCCTCCGCCACGCCGAAGATCGCGTCCTATCCGTTCACCACGCTTAACCCCATCGTCGGAACGATCGAGTACGACGACTTCGCGCAGATCCGCATGGCGGACGTGCCCGGCATCATCGAGGGCGCGTCGCAGGGCGTGGGCCTCGGCCTCGCCTTTCTCAAGCATCTCGAACGTGCGCGCGTGCTCGTGTACATGATCGACATGGCAGGCACGGACAACCGCAAGCCGTGGGACGACTACCGCGTCCTCTCCGAGGAAATCGCCGCGTTCAACGCGGAGCTGCCGGAACGTCCGTTCCTCGTCGTCGCGAACAAGATGGACCAGGCCGCCGCCCGCAAGAACCTCAAGCGGTTCGTGAAGGAGACGGGCGTCACGCCCATCGCGCTCAGCTGCACGCCCACGCTCAAAGACCTGCGGGAGTACGCCGACCTCAAGGACTATCCCGGCGAGGTGGGGCTCGACGCCTTCAAGTCCGCGCTGCGGAAACTCGTGAACCCCAAGCCGCGCGCGCACCAGCACCTTGAATCGGCACCTCCTCCTCTCAGCGAGATGCCCGATACGACAGGCGACGAAATTCCCGCCGAGGCGCTCAAGTTCGCGACCTTCCTCAAGCTCGACGCGCCGAAGAAGAAGTCGCATCCCTCCCGCGGCAACATCCACTGAAATCCTTTGCGCCATGAAAAAGACGCCGCCAGTGAAAGACATCGGATTTGCGAAGCTCGACTTCGCGCGGCGCGCGCGCACCGGGTTCGGCGAGACCGTGTTCGGCCCTGGCAAGACGCCCGAACAGATGGTTGGCATCTTCCGCGCGTTCCGCGAACGCCGACTGCCCGTACTCGCGACGCGTTGTACGCCCGAGCAGGCGGCGGCGCTGGCGGCGGCGGGCGTCTCCGTCCGCTACGATCCCGTCGCGCGTGCGATCACCTCTGATTGGGGGCGGAACAAAAAGCTGAAGGGACGCGTGGCCGTGCTGACGGGCGGCACGGCGGACATTCCGGTGGCGGAGGAGGCCGCGCAGTCGGCAGAGTTCTTCGGCGCGACCGTTGACCGGTTCTTCGACGTGGGCGTGGCGGGTCTCCATCGGTTGCTGTCGCAGCTGGAGGCCATCCGCCGGGCCGATGTCGTAATCGCCGTCGCGGGCATGGAGGGTGCTCTGCCGAGCGTGGTGGCGGGGCTCGTTGCCGTGCCGGTGGTGGCCGTGCCGACGTCCGTCGGCTACGGCGTGGGCGCGGGCGGCGTGGCCGCCGCGCTCGCAATGTTGAATTCCTGCGCGGAGGGTGTGTCCGTCGTGAACATCGACAATGGTTTCGGCGCGGCGGTCGTCGCCTGCCGCATGCTCGCGCGTCCGGTGCGTCGCCGGAACGTTCACGCGTAGGCTGAACACTAACGGAGGTTGTGATATGCGCAAGACATGTTGCTGCGCGGTGCTTGCCGCGCTCGGTTTTTCAGTTGTTGCCTTTGGCGGTGACGCCCTGCTGGAGGGATTCGTAACTCCTCCCGCCTCTGCGCGTCCGCACGTGTGGTGGCACTGGATGAACGGCAATGTCACGAAGGCGGGCATCACGGCCGACCTTGAGGCCATGGCGCGTGCGGGCATCGGCGGCGCTCAGATATTCGACGTGTCCGACGGCATCCCCGCCGGGCGCATCTCGTTCTGCAGCCCCGCGTGGTTCGACATGCTCTACTTCGCCAACGAGGAAGCGAAGCGCTTGGGCATTGAGCTGGCGCTCTCGAACTGCAGCGGTTGGAGTTCGTCGGGCGGACCATGGGTCAAGCCCGAGGATTCGATGAAACACGTCGTCTTCACCGAGCGCATCGTACGCGGCGGCGAGCGGCTCACCGAGGCGCTCCCCGTCCCCGCCAACACGTTTGGCTTCTACCGCGACCTCGCCGTGCTCGCCTTCCCGCGCCCCGCCGCCGAGGCAATCGATCCTGCCGACTACGGCATGAAATCCACCTTCAAGCCCGGCGATTGCACGGCGACTTTCACCTTCGACCGGCCCTTCCCGTTGACTGGCATTTCGCTGGACATCGACGTTTCGGTGCGCCACATCGACGCGCTCGTGAAAGTGGAGGTGTCCGAGGATGGTACCACGTTCCGCACGGTGGTTGACAACCAGCCGATTCTCCCCGCCCGCTTCGGCGATACAGATCGCGCCATCTTCATTCCCGTTGGCGCGGGGAGTTCTGTGAGCGCGGGTATCATCCGCGCTCGCGCTGTGCGCGTAACCTGCGATCTCACCGCGCAAACCACCTTCACCGGCCGCGCGGACCAGGGCGTGACCTCCGTGCGCCCGCCCACCGCCAAGGGTCTCGCCTCAAAGCACCAGCGCGTCGTCGGCGTCCGCCCGGAGGCGCGCGCGCGGATCCCCGAGTTCAGCATGAAGATCTTCCAGATGCGCTCGCGCATCACGGGTATGTCCTACCTTGCGAATAAGGATCAGTGCGTCGATCTTGCACGCATCATAGACCTCACCGGGAGAGGCGCGCGCATCGACTGGACCGCCCCCATCGGCACAGATTGGGTAGTCGTACGCTTCGGCTACGCCTCCAACGGCGCGGGACCGCGTCCCGCCACGCCCGCCGGCGAGGGGCTGGAAGTGGATAAACTCTCCAAAGAGGCGCTCGCACGTTTCTTCGCCGGCTACGTGGACAAGGTGCTCGCACGCCTTGGTCCCGTTTCTCCCAAGGGCGGACTCAACAACGTGCTCGTGGACAGCTATGAGGTCGGCTGTCAGAACTGGACGGATGGCTTCGAGCGCATCTTCAAGGAACGCCGCGGCTACGACATCATCCCATGGTTGCCGATCCTCACCGGACGCGTCGTCGCTTCGCCATCTGAGACCGAGCGTGTGCTCGCGGACTTCCGCCGCGTGATCTCCGATCTCTTCGTCGAAAACTACGCGGGCGAATTCCAGCGCCTTTGCCACGCGCGCGGACTGCTCTTCTCGCTTGAAGGCTACGGCAACGCACCGTGCGACGACCTGCGCTACGCCCGCCGCAGCGACGTGCCGATGGGCGAGTTCTGGGCGGGGAACGCCTCGTCGAAATCGCCCGCCGGCCGTCTGGGCAACACGGGCAACTGCCGCTTCCCCGGGTTCACCGCGCATGTGTGGGGACAGCGCTTCGTGGGCGCGGAGTCCTTCACGAGCGCCGAAGGCGAACGCTGGAACCGCGATCCCTTTGCCTACAAGGCGCAGGGCGACCGCGTCTACTGCCAAGGCGTCAACCGCATCATTTACCATCGCTGGGCGCACCAGCCCTGGACGAATCCCGCCAACTATCCCGGCATGACGATGGGGCCGCACGGCTCGCACTTCGAACGTACGCAGACGTGGTGGGAGGACGGCGCACCCGCGTGGTTGCTCTACCAGTCCCGCTGCCAGTGGATGTTGCAGGAGGGACGTACTGCCGCCGACGTGCTCGTGTTTGCGGGCGACAGCCCCACGGGCTACGGACTCGACCTCTCGCGTTGGCACGACTACGGCCTTGTCGGCGAGAACGCCTTTGGCGCGGGACGCCAGTGGGACATCTGCGGCGGCGAGGCGATTTGCGCCGCGCGTGCCGAGAAGGGCGCGGTCGTCGTGCCGAGTGGCGCGCGCTACAAGGCGATCGCCGTTTTGCCGAACATCGTCGTCGACGCCGCCTCGCAGGCCGCTCTCGACCGGCTCTCTGCCGCCGGCGTGCCCGTGGTGCCGAGCGTGCGCGTGGATGCGGCGTTGTCCGGACGCGGCGTAGGACCGGACTTCACCTGTCTTACGCCGTCCTGCGCCGAGGAGATCCGTTGGATTCACCGTGTCGCCCCCGATGGTTCGGAAGTTTACTTTGTGGCGCTTCCCAACGAGCAGCCTGTTTCGCTGGATGTCTCATTCCGCGTGACCGGCCGTGTGCCTGAGATTTGGAATTCCGAGACGGGGCGTGTGGTGAAACCTGTGTTTTGGGAAGAGAAGGGCGACAGTACCATGGTACGGCTTGACCTCGATCCATCCGGTGCGGCGTTTGTGGTGTTCAGACCCTCGTCGACGGCGGTCGCGGGGCGACCGCCCTACCAGGGGAAGACCAAAAACTCCCTTTTCGTCGACGGGGCGTGGGAGGTCACGTTCCTCAACGGACGCGGCGCGCCGTCCGGTCCCGTCACCTTCACGGCGCTCACGCCGTGGAACGAACACGCGGAAGATGGAATCCGCTACTATTCAGGTTCGGCAATCTATCGGAAAACAATGCCTGCTCCGCAGCTGGCTTCGGGCGAGCGGCTGGTTCTTGACCTCGGCGAGGTGAAGAACATCGCCACGGTCACGGTGAACGGCAAGACATTCCCCGTGTTGTGGAAACCGCCGTACAAGGTGGATATCACGGAAGCGCTGAGCGGGGCCCCTCTCACCCTTGAAATCAAGGTCACCAACCTTTGGCCGAACCGTTTGATCGGCGACGATGCGTTGCCGTGCGATGCTGACTACACGTCGAAGAGGAAGGCTAAAGGCGGCATCGTGGAGATCCCGTTGCGGGTTCATCAGGAACAGCCGTCGCCTTGCGGACGCCACACGTTCACGACGTGGCGGCTGTGGAAGAAAACCGACAAGCTACTCCCGTCCGGTCTCATTGGCCCCGTGAAGCTGGGCCGGACACAGGGCTCGTTGTAATCGGTGCCCTATGGGTAAAACGGATAGAGGATCGGCAGCAAGACCATCGAGACGATAAACGCCAGGGCCGAGAGGCAGATGCCGGGCTTGAAGAAGTCCTTGAAGCGGAGTCCGCCGGGTTCGAGGATCATCGAGTTTGCCGGGATGGCGAGAGGCGTGCAGACGGCGACCGACGAGGCGATCAGAATCGCGATTACAACGGCGCGGGGGTCGGCGCCGAGCGTCTTGGCGATCGTCCAGCCGATTGGACAAAAGAGCGCGCATGTGGCCGTGTTGCTCATGACCTGCGTGAGTCCCCAGACTGTCAGCCACAGGACGGCCATCAGAATCATGGGGCCATGTCCTCCGCCGACGCTGACCACGGCGTCGGCTATCTTTTGCGCCGCTCCGGTCTTCATCATCGCGCTGCCCAGCGGCGTCATGAACGACAGCAGGAAGACCGCCTGCAGGTCAAACGCGGCAAACGCCTCCTTCTGGGTCAGCACGCGGAATAGCACGACGGCGATCGCGCCGACGCAAGCCGTGATGTGCATTGGAGGAAGACACTTGAAATAGTCGGCGGCGATCATCGTTGCGACCGTCCCCAACAGGACAACCACCGTAAACCAACCTTTCCATCCCTGCGGTGCGCCCGGCATGTTTTTACTGTTCGATTCGGTCGTGCGAGTCGTCTCTTTCGCCGGCACCAGTTTCGGACCGACCAGCGCGTAAAAGACCGCTGCGGCGATGAGCAACGGGATGCCGACTCCGGCGTATTCGAAGAACGTGACGCTCATCGCGCCTTCTGAGCATTTCTCGATCGTCTCCTTCGCGATGAGGTTCCCGGGGCTGCCGATCACCGAGATGTTTCCTCCAAGCGTCGCTCCCGCCGTCAGGGGAATCAAGAGCCGGCTTGGATTTATCTTGTGCGATGCCGCGGCGCCCATGATGATCGGGATCAGGATCGCCACGGTTCCGGTGTTCGACACGAACGACGAGACGGCGCCGGCGAAAAGGGTCACGGCCATCATCAACGACCGCTCGCCGGGGCAGAATCGAAACAGGCCTCTGCCGATCCGCTCCGCCATGCCTGTCTTGAAAAGCGCCGCGCCGAGCACGCTCATTGCCACGACAAGGATAATGGACTGCCCGATCAACGGGGCGAAGATCTCCTTCGCCTCGACGACGCCGCAGAAATACAGCGCCATCGGCACCATGAAGACCATGAGCCCCATCGGCAGGAAATCGGCGATGAAGAGCGCAAGGGCGATCAAGAAGACGGTGAGGGTGATGGCTGCCGGCGTCACGGTGTCGCTCTTTGCCTCTATTTCACCAGGAGGCGCGCCGCGGCGCTTCCGCATTCACCGGTCGTCGCCGTCCCGCCCATGTCCGGCGTCAGCGACAACTTCTCCCGCAGCATCTTCGCGATCACGCCGAGCACTTTGTCCGACCACTTTTTGTGTCCGAAGAACTCCAGCATCTGCGCCGCGCTCCAGATGGTCGCGAGCGGATTCGCCAGACCCTTCCCCGCGATGTCGGGCGCGCTGCCGTGGATCGGCTCGAACATCGACGGGAACGTGCGTTCCGGGTTGAGGTTCGCGCCTGCCGCAAGACCCATCCCGCCCGAGATCGCCGCGCCGAGATCGGTGAGGATGTCGCCGAAGAGGTTCGAGGCGACGACGATCTGGAAGCGCTTCGGGTCCTTGACCATGAACATCGCGGCGGCGTCCACGAGAAGCGAATACGTCTTCACGTCGGGATAGTCGGCGCCGACTTCCTTGAATATCTGGTCCCAGAAGACCATCGAGTAGTTGAGCGCGTTGCCTTTCGAGATCGACGTCAGCGTCTTCTTCTCCTTGCGCGCGAGTTCGTAGGCGTAGCGGATGATGCGCTCGGTTCCCTTGCGCGAGAAGACGCCGTTCTGGATGACGACCTCTTCGGGCGTGTCCTTGTACAGCCACGCGCCCGAACCGGCGTATTCGCCCTCCGAGTTCTCGCGGATGAACGTCATGTCGATGTCCTCGGGCTTGACGCCGACGAGCGGACAGGGCGCGCCGGGCAGGAGCTTCACCGGGCGCACGTTCACGTACTCGTCGAAACCATGGCGGATCTCAAGCAACAGCTCTCGGAGGGAAATGTGGTCTGGCACGCCGGGGAATCCGACCGCGCCGAGGAAGATTGCGTCGAACTTCGATAGCGTTTTCAGCCCATCCGCGGGCATCATGCGGCCCGTCTTCAGGTAGTATTCGCATCCCCATGGGAAATGGGTGAAGGAAAAGCCGAACGTGCCATCGAGCCGAGCGGCCCGCTTTAGGATTTTTTCGCCTTCGGCAATGACCTCGGGGCCAATGCCATCTCCGGCGATGACGGCGATTCTGTGTTTCCTCATGGTCATTTGCATTCCGCTGGAAGTTTCGCCGTCTGCCAGGGCTTGGGCGGATGCGACGTGTGCGTCGCGCCCTGGACAAACGTCAGGCTTTTGGGGCACGTCAAGTTGTTGTAGAACGCCATCACGCCGGAAGGCGGGCAGATGTAGTCGCCGAGTCCCGCCCACGTGACCGTCATGCGGCACGTCTTCGGAATCCGCCGCGCCATGTTCGCCGCGTCGTAGTAGCCGAGCGCCGGCACCCACTCGATGTGCCAGTCGCCGCGGGCACGTCCCGTCCACGGGCCGGCGATGTTGCAGTTCCAGGGGATGAACGGACGGCACTCCGTGACGTCAGGGTCGAGCGCCGCTGCCCAGACGGATTGCAGCCCGCCCTGGCTGCCGCCCGCGACGATCAGGTTCTTGCCGTCCCACTCCGGACGGCTCTTCAGGTACTGGAGGCCGCGCATCAAACGGTACGTCATGCCGCAGAAGTACGCTTTCTCCGGGTCGGAGTTCTGCACGGGGTCGAATGCGTAGTCGTACCCGTTCGAGCCGCATGCCTTGCGCAGGTCCTTGTAGTAGGCGTCCTCGCGGTTGAACTCGTATCCGTGCGCGGAGAGGTAGAGCTTGATGCAGTCCGTGCGAAGCGTCGAAGGCCTCGGCGTGTTGCGCGCGTCGGGCAGCCAGCTCGCGTTGTAGCCGTGGAAGTGGACGCGCGCCGGGTATTTGCCGGGCTTCGCCGGAACGGAGAGGAACCCTGTCGCCGGACGCGGCCCGGCGCACGGCACCGACACCTCGTACAGCTTCACGTCCGCGCGTCCGCTCGCGATTTCTTTGCAGGTGGCGCCGTCCATCGGCACCTTTGCAAGCGTCGCCTTGTGCCGCGCCCAGAAGGCGTCGAAGTCGGCGGGCTCGGGCTTGTCGGGTCTGATCTTCTCGACATCCACGCCGGCGCCGCCGTCAAAGCGCGCGACCTTCTTGCCAGTCCCGTCTAGGAGTTCGGCGACGAGTCGTACGAACCCTGGCTTGTCAAGGGATGTCTTCACGACCACGGGCGCATCGGCATTTGCTTCGCCTTTCTCCTCGCGGCCGTCATCTCCCGTGCGCGTCCAGACGACCTTCTCGCCGCCTTTCGCGGTGAGCGTGAACGTCATCGCCTCGCCGGGCCGGTAGGCAATCGGGTTCTTGTCCGTCGCGCCGGTCAACGACGCGCCCCAGCTTGCAAGGGCCGCGCCGATAACAGTAAACAAAACGACTTTCTTCATATTTGATTCCTCGTTGTTTTCCGGTGGCACAATCATACCACAACAGCATGCCGGACTTCAACAGCAATTTGTCTCATGTCTACGAAGCCGACAAGAACAAAAAACATTGAGGGGAAGTTTGTCAGTTGACGGTAAATGCCCAGTTTGATATGATTCGGCTCCAAGGAGCATTATTATGTGGAAATTGGTTATGGCAGTGACAATGGGCGCGGCGTTTTTCGCGCGTGCGGCCCATCTCTATCCGCAGCCGGACGGCGAGGCGCGGAATGCGGCGGGGTATGCCGTTACGGTCGACGGCCAACCGGCGGGCGTGGCGGCGGTGCGCAATTCGGCGATGCCCGTCAACATCCGCTGGCCGGGACACCAGCGCGAGATCGACCAGACGGAAATCGACGGCATGTTGCGTTTCTCGACGGACGGCAAGGCCGTCATCGCCGTGACCGCGCCGCATGACTTCAAGGAGGTCAAGGTGCGGCCGTATGCGAAGGGCGTGAAAGCTGAAGTCTCGGGACGTACGGCCACCTTCACGATTCCCGGCCCCGGCGCCTATTCGGTTGAGTTTGACGGTCCGCACGAGAACCTGCATGTCTTCGCCGATCCGCCGGAGACGCTGAAGGCGCATGCCGGCGAGAAGGGCGTACGCTACTTCGGTCCGGGCGAACACGACGCCGGCCTCATCACGCTCAAGACCGGCGAGACGCTGTACATCGACGAAGGGGCGGTGGTGTTCGGGCGCATCGAGGCGCGCGACGCGGACCACATCCGCATTCTCGGACGCGGCATCCTCGACATGAGCCGCATCAAGGAGCAGCCGGTCGCGATCGACCCGAAGCTGGCCGAGGAGCAGCGGAAGCATGGCTTCGCGATCACCAACGCAAAGCGGTGGAACGCCATGAAGCTTGAGTTCTGCGACGACGTGCTCATCGACGGCATCACCATCCGCGACTCGCTGCTCTACAACATCCGTCCGATCGGCTGCCGCAATCTGACGATCCGCAACGTGAAGATCTGCGGCAACTGGCGGTACAATTCGGACGGCATCGACATGCACAACTGCGAGAACGTGCGCATATCAGACTGCTTCGTCCGCACGTTCGACGACGCGATCTGCGTGAAGGGATTCGACTACACGATGAACGAGTCCGAGATGCTGCACGACGGCTACCACCACAACGTCTTCACAAACGTGGTCGTCGAGCGCTGCACGGTCTGGTGCGACTGGGGCCATTGCCTTGAGTTCGGCGCCGAGACGCGGGCGGAGGAGATCCGCGACGTCACGTGGCGCGACTGCGACATCCTGCACGTCCACTCGGCACCGCTCGACGTCAAGAACTGCGATTACGCCGACATCCACGACGTCCTGTACGAGAACATCCGCCTGGAGATGGACCGGCCATGCGCGAAGACATGCCTTGCGGCGTCCGCAAAAAGCTTCAACCCGCAGGCGCTTGTCGGGCAGCCGCCGGCGTTCTCGTCCGCCGTCCGGGTCATCGCCGAATACTCGAAGAACGACAAGCGGCGCGGGAAGAACCACGACATCCGGCTCAAGGACATCCGCGTGACGAGCCCGCAGATGCCGCGCTTCACGTCAAGAGGCTACGACGCCGCGCATCGGTCAACGGGAATCACCGTGGACGGTATCTACTGGAACGGACGCGAGGTCTCCAAAGAGGCGGCGAAAGGCCAGAGCGTCGGCCCGTTCGCCGACCCGATTCGTTTCGGTGCATATGGGGACAGGCCCAGATGATTACCATCCTCTGATCATTCCCCAAATGAAGAGGCCGGTGAATGCGAACACCGCGCAGATCTTGAGGAACACGCCGGAAAGGAAACCGAGGAACGCCCCTAATCCGCCCTTTAACGCCACGACTATCTTGCGCCTCGCCACGAGTTCCACGAGAAACGCGCCGAGGAACGGCCCGAGGATAATCCCCAGCGGGAAGAAGAACATTCCCACGATCGTTCCCACGGTACAGCCGATTACGCCCCATCGCGAACAATCGAACTTCTTCGCGCCATACGCAGGAACCACGTAGTCCAGCACCGTCGCAATGGCCATCACGACACCCGCGACCACCAACCACACCGTCGGGATCGCGAAGCGCGAGAATGCAATCGACAGCAGCGCGCACCACCCCACCAATGGCCCAGGGAGACAGGGTACCACACATCCGACGAATCCAAGGATTAAAAGCAGAATTCCAACGGTGACAAGTGTCCAGTCAAGCATTGCTCGTTCCTTTCCTTACCGCAGGGCGTTGCATCCGCGCATCGCGCCCGCCGCCGCAACAGCCAATAAAGTTACTCTTTTCCGGGTTTCCATCGTTTGCTCCGTGGCTCCCATTATATCACATTCTGCGCCTTGTGGCGAAAACGGCGCGGGCTACTCGGTTATGTCGGTGAACGACGCGCCGTCAAAGGCGTAGAACTCGAGGCGGAGGCGCGGCGGATTGTTCGCAGGATCCTTGCGCCAGCCCTTCATGTTGCCGCCGAGCGCGCGCACGGCGATGAACACGGGCGTCTCGCGCTTCGTAATTGACTTCGGGACGAGGGCGAAGCCTTCCGCAAAGGACGGACACTTCAGCTTCTTGAAGGACGTGAACTCCGGGGTGACAAGCGAAACGCCGCCGTAGTTCGCGCAAATGAGAGATTTGCCGTCCGAGGCAATCGCCTGTATCCCGTATTTGATGTCGTAGCCGAAGTCGAACGTCTGGTCGCCGCGGTCGGCGAGATCGAGCCCCAGCCGCTTCACGCTGCACGGACGGTGCGGCTGCTTGGGGAGGGCAATTGCGTAGTAGATCGTGTCGTCCAGCACGCCGACGGCTCCGGCTGGCTCCTGGAACGCCTTTTCTCCGATCTGGTTTAGGTCTTCGTCCCAGATGCGAAGAAGCCCCGGCTTGCCGTCCTTCATGTCCTCGCGCCTGCGGATGTTGAACACGCCGTAGATTCGTCCGTTCACGCAGGCGATTCCGCCGAGATGTCTGGGGGCGTCTATGTGCTTTACCAGCTTCCCGTCCCAGCCGATCTTGGCGAGTCCCAACTGGTGGGAGAGATAGATGCCTTTCTCGGAACAGGCAAGCCCCTGGATGTGCCCGGCCTTCACCAGCATGTCAAACTCATGCGGAACGGTCAGGATGGCCTTCATTCTGGGTGGTTCCGCCGAGCAGAATGCGGCCGTCTGGACTGCAACCGCAAACAGCACAGCCGCGCTGAACGTCACGATCTTCTTCGCAGTCATCATGTGTGGGCCTCCATTTTGTTTTCATTGAATGACAAAATCAACAACCACCGGCGAATGGTCGGAGACGTCCAGCGTCTCCTGGTCGAGATCGATGTCATACTTCAGTGCACGTATGCCGCCGATGAAGAAGATGTGGTCGAGCGACTGCTCCGGCTTGTCCTTTCCGGGCGGACACGTAGTACCGTGATAGTTTCCTTTTTCATCCTGCTTCAAACGGCCATGATAGGTTCGCGTTGCGGAGCGGGCGGTTTTCTCTTCCGCCGCATCCATCGCGTTTCTGTAGCCCTCGCGCTTGAACGTCTCGTGCGCGAGCGAGCCCGGCACCGAATTGAGGTCGCCGCCGCCGATGACCGGGATGTCGCCCCATTTCCGCCGCATGTCCGCCACGCGCCAGAGGACATGCCGTACGTTGAGCTCGCGTATGGCGTCGCTTTCCGGACCGTTGTGCTTGAACCAGAAGTGCGTGGAGAACGACATGAAGCGCCGCCCGTTGCGCCGATCTTCGAACACCGCCCATGTGACGCCCTTGCCGAAACCGTCCAGCGCGAGGGAGATGTGGAAGATGTCGAACCCTGAATCCAACACTTTCAGGCGATCCTTTCGGTAGAGCATGGGGACGTAGTTGGCCGGCTTCGGCGTCTTCTTGCCGGGTTTTGGCGGTTGCGGCGGCCCGGCCCGTCTCAAGGCGTCCTCCAAGTCACCGCGCACGATGCCGTAAACCGGCTCCAGGCGCGCGAAGATCGGGCTGGACCACCAGAACGCCGACACCTCCTGCAGCGCGGCCACGTCCGGGCGCAACTTCATCAGCGTCTTTTCAAGGCCGCTCGCTCGCGCGGCGACGCCGTCATCCGGCGCACGCCAGTCGCTGTAGACGTTGAACGTGAGGATGCGGAGTGGTTCCGAAGGTGCCGCCTCGCCGCAAGCAACCGGCGCGGCGTTCAAAAGTAAAATGAACGATGCTGAATGGAATATTGTGGCGAGCGTCTTCATCTCGTTACCACCTGACGACCACGCCCTTGAAGCGGACATTTCCCGAGTCGATCGGCTCGGAAGCCGCGCCAAAGCAGTTGAGCGCCTTGACTTCGAACAAAAGGTCGGTCTCGCGCGGTATCTCCGTCGCGTTCATGACGCACGTCATCGTCTCCGGCACCTGGCTCTCCGGCTTGCAGAAGCCGTCCGCCATGAAACGCCGCACGGCGATGGTCTCTCCGGCGAGATACCTGTTGTTCCCGAATTTGAGCTCGACGCGGTATTCGAAGACGCGGCCGTTGTCCTGGCCCGACCTGAGCGCCTGGGGAAACTCGATGGTCACCTGCTCGACGCTGCCGCCGCCGCGCGTCTTGCCGGGCGCCGGAGGCGAGACCTTGACTTTCGCGTCGGACGGGAACTTCGGCGGCTTGGAGGCCGCGGCGCGCGGCGCGTAGCGCATGGGCCTCTCGCCGGCGAGCGGAACCACCCAGTCCGGCCCCAGGGGTTCCCCCGTCACGAATTCGCGGCGGGCAAAGACGATGCGGTCGCCGTAGACGTCCATGAGCATGCCCTGCCTGCAGTCGAATACCTTGTTGTACGGCATCGCCTTGAACGCCGAATTGCGCTTGGGCCCGCTGTTCTCGCGTCCGCTCGGCAAGGCTATGTAGCGCAGGCATCCCGCGTTGACCGCGGTGTAGGCGCCCTGCCAGATCGAACGCTCGTCCGTGATCGAAAGGTGCGAGTGCCCGGATATCGCAATGGCGTTGGGATGTTTGGCGAGTGTCGCCCCCGCGTCCTCTTCCGAGGCTTCCGCCCCGCCGAACACCGACCCCCTGACGTGCGGATGCTGCAGGAAGAAGAACGGCTTGCCGCCCGCCTTCGCGGCGCACGCCTCGATC
The DNA here is from genome assembly GCA_017430155.1 of Kiritimatiellia bacterium. Classification (GTDB taxonomy): domain Bacteria; phylum Verrucomicrobiota; class Kiritimatiellia; order RFP12; family UBA1067; genus RUG572. Next base: position 18,899 of record JAFRNO010000268.1, read on the forward strand.
GCCTGTGCCGCGCCGGGGTCCTTGTGGTGCGGCCAGTGCGCGCCGACGAACATGTAGCCGTTGACCTCGATCGCCGGATACTCGGTGAAATCCTCGTCGAACGC
>JAFRNO010000269.1 GCA_017430155.1 Kiritimatiellia bacterium
AGGTGGCAGTAACGGACTGCGTGACAGTTCCGGCGGCCGGGTTGGTGGCGAAGGTCGAATCGCCCGTGCCGAAGTCGATGGACTCGGCCGCGATCGGGGATCGGCCGAAGCCGGCGGCGAGGTCAGTCGCGCCGTAGAGATAGAGCACGCCGTTAATGATGCCCAACGGCGACTGGCGCACGAGCTGCACCGTGACGGAAATCTGGCCGTTGCTGACCGCAATGGCGGCGAGGGGGAAACCGCCGGCGTCCACCACCTCGAAGAGGTACGTGCGCGAGCTGCCGGTCGCGCCGTTGGACTGGTAGCAGGTGAAGCGCGGGTCGTTGATCTCCGCGGCGGTGTATTCCGTGACGGAGACGGACTTCTACTGTTCGCCGGCGGCGAAGTCGAGCCTGCCGATGTTGCCCATGAAGTGCAGGCCCGCGAGCGCGGAGCGCGACACGGCGCGGCAGCGCACGGTCTCGGCGGCGTTCGTGTCCGAGCGCGTGACGGTGAACGTGGTGGTGGAGCCCGAGGTGGAGGGCGCCACGGTGAACGTGGAGGCGCGCGCCGGGAGGGTCGCGCTGGCCGCGACCGCGGCGATCGCCGCAACGAAAATGGTGCGAAGGTATGGCGTCGTCATGCTCGTGGTCCTTTGGGGGTTGGAGATGGTATAGCAAAAGTGGCGGAATTGTGGGAGAAGGTGGGGGGACCTGAGACATGAGACAAGAGACCTGGGGCGGCCGCCTCGGCGAGGCGGCCCTACCACTGCGTCGCGACGAACGTGACGTCGTTCGAGGAGACGGGGAACTTCACGCCCCGGTCGCTCTGGACGACGGGCTTGCGCCCGCCGAACGAGCAGTTCTCGAAGCGGATGTCGCGGATGCCGAACTCCAGCCGGTCGCCTCCGTTCGCGGCGGGCGCGGCGTCCTCGGCCGCGCCGAAATCGCGCACGTTGAACTCAGCGCCCTGCACGGCCGTCGCCGCAAGGAAAGCCACAGTCAGGATTTTCATCTCAGCCTACCTCTTCACCGACGTGCCCGTGGCGGCCTTGACCTCGCCGAGGTCGACCGTGGTCGTCTCGCTTGTGCCTTCCTTGTGGAACACGACCTTCCAGACATGGGAATCGGGCATGCCCTTGAATGAGCCGCGGCGAGGTCCGATCGTGAGGGTGCCGCCCTTCTGCTCGCAACGCGTGAACGCGCCCACGCCCGTGCGGTAGTCGAGCGAGATGCCGTCGTCCTCATAGAGCTCGCACGCGCCGTCGCCGCCCGGCCAGACGTGCAGCTCGATCTCCTTGTTCCAGCCCATATCCACATGTTGCAGGACCGGCCACTGCGGAATCACGGCGCCCGCGCGCACGTAGAGCGCGCCGCCCCATTCGGGGGTGACCGCCACCGGACGCACGCACGGTCCCTGCACCTTCTCGCCGGTCTTCCAGTCGTACCATGTCCCCGGCGGGATCATGGCCTGCTTCGCGAACGCGGAGACGAGCAGGTCGGGGCCCAGCAGGTAGGTCGTGAGGCAGTTGTCGTACTCGGGCGCGTCGGGATACTCGAACGGCAGGGCGCGCATGACCGGCCACCCGGTGCGCGACGCCTCGGCCGCCGCCGTGTAGAGGTACGGGAGCAGACGGTAGCGCAGGTGCGCGTAGGAGCGGAACACGGCGAGCTTCTCGGGCGCGCGGAGCCACGGCTGCTGCCAGTAGTCCCAGTTGTTCTGCTGGCTCCATGTCTGCAGGAAGCCGAAGTGGAGCGACTTGGTCTCGCCGATCGCCATGTCGCAGCTCTGGTTGGAGTGTCCGGAGATGCCGAGGTTGAGCAGGGACGCGAGCGGCTTGGGACCGCCGCCCGTGTCGCCGGCCCAGGTGGCGACGAACTGCTGCACGCCCGCGTATCCGCCGGCGGAATAGACCATCGACCGGCGGCCCGTGTAGTCCTCGTAGCCCCGCGCCATCTGCTTGTCGTAGATGTCCGAATAGAGGTTGTGCATCTCCTCGTCGCTCATGCCGTTCGCCCACTTGCGCGTGGGATGCTCGCCGAACTGGTTGCAGCCGTCCAGCTTGAAGCACTGCGCCCCTTGGTCGACGAACTTCTTCAGGTGCTCGAACCAGGGGAGCATCCCCTCCTCGTAGTCGTCCTCGGGCGTGTAGAGGAGCTTGTACATCCTGTCGGCGTGGACCGACTTCCGGACGGGCTTCTTCGCATCGCCGGACTGGTTCCCGATGCGGTCGTCCTCCCACGTCTCGGTGATGCCCGCCGGCGTCTCCACCTGCCGTCCGCTCTTCTTCGCGAGCCCCGCCACGCACTGCTCCTCGTAGCGCGAGAGGTCGTAGTCGCAGCAGAGCCACAGGCTCAGCTTGAAGCCGATGCGCTTGAGCGCGCCGATGAACGTGTGGTCGCCCTTCGGCGCCCAGTAGGGGAAGTAGAAGCGCTGCGCATGCCATTCCTTGCGGGTCGACTGGTCGTAGAACTTCTGCATCCAGCCCGGCTCCAGGCCGATCACGTCGCAGGGCAGGTCGCGGTCGCGGAAGTTCATCGCGTCGTTGATGAGCGCGAACTGGTCCACGTTCTGGTTGCAGACGAACGTGAATCCGTATCCCCAGACCGGCAAGAGCGCGGGACGTCCCGTCAGGCCCGTGTAGGCGTCGAGCAGCGCCCGGTAGTCCTTCCCCACGAACAGGTAGAAGTCCACGTCGCCCTCGGGTGCCTCGCAGACCAGCGCGTCGGGGTCCTTCGCCCCCACGTCGAACGCGTTGCGCCAGGTGCTGTTGAGGAACATGCCCCAGCCGTTCCGGCTGATCGCCATCGGCACGGGGATGTTGCAGAGGTTGTTGCGGATCCAGAGATCGAAACGGTGTCCGCGCCGCATCAGGTTGTCGCGCCCCGAGTCGCCGAGGCCGTAGATGCGCTCGCCCTTCGCGAGGCTGAAGGAGATCGCGTAGCCCTTTCCCGCCGCGCGCGGTGCGACCGTCACGTCCGCCGCCGACACGAGCGACTTGACGCGCAGCGTCCCGGCGGCCGCGTCGACCGCGACGCGCGCCGCCGCGGTCCGCACGCCGTCCTTTTCGCGCGTGAACGCGACCTTCGGCCAGTCGCCGCGCAGGATGCCGTAGCGGTTCATGCCGCTTTCCGTCCAGACCGCCTTCCCGTTCTCGTTCGTCCAGCTGCGCCGCACGCGGAACAGGTTCTCGGCGAGCACGTCGACGCGGAGCGACGCCCCGTCGCCGAGGGCGATCACCGCGCTCTGCGCGTCCGGCTGCGCCGCGCGCCACACGGGACGCCCCCAACCGACCGACGCCGCCATCGCGAACGCCAGCCCGACCCACTTGAAAGAATGCTGCTTTTTCATGGCCGACAGTATACCACATTTTCAGGGACCAGCACGCCCTGAAGACGGGCCGGGATGACGAGCGTGTCCCGCCAGAAGCTCGCCGCGTCAACCGGACACGGCAGCGCAAGCCACTTGACGAGGCGCGGGTTCTCGACATCGCCGAAATCCCAGATCGACGCCGTGCGGTCGCTTCCCGACAACGCCACGAGCTTCCCGCCGTTCCAGCGCGGAAGCCCCATCGCCCGCTTTTTCCCCGGAAACGGGCGCATCTGCGGCGCATCCCGCCCGCCCGGCTCCACGATCGCCCATCCGCCGTTGTCGGCCAGAAACGCCTTCTCCCCGAACGCGCACATCCCGCCCATCCTCGACGCATACCCTTCCATCTTCCTCACGGGAGGGTCGCAGCTTGCTGCGACCGCATCCAACCAACTAAAATACTTCAACGCGGAATTCCCCGCCACCCACCTTCCGCCGATGAGGTCGGGCGACAGGAACTTGTTGTAGCGCGACTGATTGACGAGACATGCGAGCGGCTTGGGCTTCGAAAGATCCGAAATGTCGTAGACCGTCGTGTTGAACGCCGCCCAGCGCGTTCCGTTGCCGTATGCATACACGTCGCGCGCCACCGCGCTCGGTACGCGCGCGATCTCCTTTAACTCGCCCGCCTGCGCCCTCTTGAACACAATCCACCCCTCGCGTCCCGCCGCCACGAACAGCCGGTCGCCCGCGAGTGCCACGTCCATGCACTCCGCGAGGGGGATGCGCCGCTTTTCCGTGATTCCGCTCTCCGAAAATTCCAACACGAACAGCCCTGCCGTCCCCGCCGCTGCGTAGCATACATCCCCCGTCACCGCGAGGCCGGTCCCGTTCGCCGAC
>JAFRNO010000270.1 GCA_017430155.1 Kiritimatiellia bacterium
AACGACTACCGCGCGGCGCTTCTGCTTTTCTACGAGCAGAACAACCTCTCGGCGTTCAAACGCATCTTCGTCGAACAGGCGGAATTCGCCGTTCACGAGTATTTCTGACGATAAGAGGCTACGGGAATGTTGCCCATGCGAGGAGTGGCAGATGCCAGTAGATTTGTCCTATAAAGGAATGTTTGTTGATGTCTTTTTGCGCGGGGGCATTGTATTCGCCTATCTTGCGGTTGCCGCGTATCGGATTATGGCGGTTTCGTTGTTTCCGCGGCACAACAACAAGATTTCTTATTGGCTATTCTGCCTAATGATCATTCTTGCCGCTTCTGTGCTGTTGCCGGTTGTGTTGCGTGGCGAAGTTGCCTTTGGTGATTTTGTTGCCGGATTGTTGGCTTTGATAATATTGTCTGCGCCTTGTATTATCCTTGGTACGGTTGGCATATTGCTGAGATGGCGCTGGCGCGCGGTGCTGTTTTCGTGCATTCTTGAAATTTTGCTGTTTCCAATTTGGTTTTTCTTGGTGTTTATGATTTGCCTTTTCTTGTTTGACTGTGGCGATTGAATGGCGTGAATGTCTGCGACATTGAGGCGATGACTGCATGAGTTGGCGCAGAATGGAGCCTATTCTGCGACAGTAATTGAAAGAGGTGAGTGAAGGATGAATAAGAGAAGATTGAGAATAATTAAGTACATGGCAATTGCCGTAGCGGTGATGGTGCTTGCGTGGGGCGCTTCGGCGATTGCCGTCTATGCGGTATCGTCTGGGCGCGTGTTCGACAGCGCGAGCATTGACGTGGTGCCGCGTCAGCGCGTGGCGGTCGTGATGGGGTGCGTGAGGACGCTCCCGAACGGACTCAACAACCTCTACTTCTCGCGGCGCATTGACGCGGCGGCGGAGCTTTACAAGGCCGGCAAGGTGGATTGCCTCATCGTGAGCGGCGACAACCATGTGAAGGGCTACGACGAACCGTCCGATATGAAGGAGTCGCTTGCGAAGGCCGGAGTGCCCGCCGACCGCATCGTCTGCGACTACGCCGGATTCCGCACGCTCGACACGGTCGTGCGGGCGAAGAAGGTGTTCGGGCTCGACTCGTTCATCGTCGTCTCGCAGCCCGACCACGTCCGACCCGCGGTCTTCACGGCGCGAGGGTTCGGATGCGACGCCTACGGCTACGCGGCGAAGGACGTGAACGGACGCTATTCGATCAAGACGACAATCCGCGAACAGCTTGCGAAGATTGCCGCAGTCCTCGATGTGATTCTTCGCCGCAGTCCCAAGTTCCTCGGCCCGCGCGAGACGCTTCCGCCGCCACTCAAGGATCGGACGATATGAGACATACGCCAAGATGAAATTGGATGATTTCAAGTGCCGGATGTGCGGGGCGTGCTGCCGCATCAAGGACGGGATTGTGCGCGTCTCGGACGCGGAGATTGCGCGAATCGCGGCCTTCCTTGGAATGGACGAAACGGAATTCATTGAGCGTGAGACCGAAGTCGCGCCAGACCGCAAGAGCCTGATTCTCAAGAGCCGTCCGGACGGCTCGTGCGCATATTTGACAGAGGACAACCTCTGCCGCATCAATCCCGTGAAGCCCGAGAAGTGCCGGACGTTCCCCTTTGAATGGACCAATCCAGACTCCGCCGAAGTCTGCCCGGAACTGGTCCGGTCGGAAAGATAGCCCTATGAGAAACTTCATCTGGAAATACGAAACGCCCGAGGGATTCGACGATCTCGTGATGTGCGGGGACGGCGAAGCGCTGACGGGGCTTTGGTTTGAGGGTTCGCGCGATGATGTGCACGAGGCGCGTGGGTGCGAAAGGCGCGAGATGCCGGCGTTCCGCGACACGTGCCGCTGGCTTGACGAGTATTTCGCGGAGCATGATCCCGGCTTCACGCCCAACTACCGCATCGAAGGGGTGACGCCGTTTCGTCAAGCGGTCATCGACGAAATGCTGCGAATCCCGTACGGGGCCACGGTCTCGTACGGCGACATCGCGAAGGCGATTGCGCGAAAGCGCGGCGGCAGGGTTTCGGCGCAGGCCGTCGGCGGCGCGGTCGGGTGGAATCCGATCTGCATCATCATCCCGTGCCACCGCGTCATCGGCGCGGACGGAAGCCTCACCGGATACGGCGGCGGTCTGGAAAACAAAGTGTCGCTTCTGGCTCGCGAGGGGGTTGGCATGGTTTTTCCGTGAAGGCCGGCCCGCTTGCACTCTCCTCTTGCGCGAACGGGGGTAATCTAGTACAATGTTCGCCAAACGAGGAGAAGAAAAACATGAAGGCAAAGGCCTGGAGACTGTACGGCGCACGGGATGCGCGGCTGGAAGACATCGAGCTGGAGGCGGCGGGCGACGAGGGAATCGTCGTGGAGCTCGTCACGAACACGATCTGCCTCAGCGACTACAAGGGCGTGACGCTCGGCACGGGGCACAAGCGCGTGCCGCGCGACATTGCGACGCGCCCGACGATGTTCGGGCACGAGATATCGGGCATCGTGCGCGAGGTGGGCACGAAGTGGAAGGACCAGTTCCACGTGGGGCAGCACGTGGGCTTGCAGCCGTCGCTCAACATCCCCGGCCACGAGCTGGAGACGGTCGGCTACGCCTGGCACACGATCGGCGGCGAGACGACACACGTCTACCTGCCCTCCATCGTGATGGAGATGGGCTGCCTCCTGCCCTACGATGGCGACGCTTACTTCAAGTGCTCGCTCGCCGAGCCGATCTCGTGCATCGTTTCGGGTTTCCGCACGAACTACCACAACGCCTTCTGCTCGCACGACCTGGAGGTCGGCATCGTCGACAAGGGCACGATGCTCCTTCTCGCTGGCTGCGGCGCGATGGGGCTCGGCTGCATCGACATCGCGTGCCACTCGCCCGAAAAGCGTCCGCGCCGCCTCGTGGTCACCGACATCGATGACGCGCGCCTCGCGCGCGCCGCGCGGATGTTCGGCATGGCGTATGCGGACGGACGCGCCGACGGCGACGTGAACGGCGTGGAGGTGCATTTCGTCAACACGAAGGACATGTCCGACCCCGTGAAGGCGCTGAAGGCGTACAACCTCGTGGACGACGCGCGCGCCGACAACCCCACGTCCACCGGCGGCGGCTACGACGACATCTTCCTCTTCGCGGCGGTGCCCGCGCTGATCACGCAGTGCTCCGACCTCCTCGGCTTCGGCGGCTGCCTCAACTTCTTCGCCGGCCCCACGAACCAGCAGCTCATGGCCGAGTTCAACTTCTACAACGTGCACTACATGATGCACCACGTGGTGGCCAACTCCGGCGGCGACGTGAAGGACATGGCGGACTCCGTGGACTGGATCGGCAAGGGTTACCTCCATCCCGAGGTGATGATCACGCACGTGGGCGGACTCGACTCCGCCGCCGAGGCGACGCTCGACATGCTGAAGATACCCGGCGGCAAGCGTCTCGTCTACACGCACGTGAACATGCCGATGACCGCGATCGAGGACTTCGCCGAGAAGGGGAAGACGGATCCCTTCTTCGCCGAGCTCGACCGGCTCTGCTCCGCGAACAACGGCCTCTGGTGCAAGGCGGCGGAGGACTACCTCCTCGCCCACGCGCCGAAGGTTGAGATCGGCGAGCCGAAGGAGCTCGTGAAGGAGCGGATCATCCGTCTCGGCTAGAAGGGAGGTTGCCATGATGTTTCGCAGACTTGCGTTGGCCGTCGCGTGCGCCGTTCTGTGCGCGTGCGCGGGGGCGGGCGGTCTCTCCGCCGACGAGTCGGCGCTTGCGGAGCTGCTCGCCATTCCGTCCGACTCCCGCGACGTCGCGGCCAACGACCGGGCGATCGAGTGGATGCGCGCCTACCTCGAGGCCGGCGGCGTGTGGTGCGCCGTCGAGAAGTGGCCCGTGGACGGACGGAATATCCTCTACGCCGCGACGCAGCCGGGCCTGAAGAACCCCGACTACGTGATCGTGACGCACCTCGACGTGGTGGCGCCGTCCGTGCCGGGGCAGTTCGCGCCCCGCCTTGAGGGACGCCGCCTATACGCGCGCGGCGCCTGCGACACGAAGGGCAACGCCTTCTGCGCCGCCTTGGCGCTCCGCGCGCTGAACGGGAAGGGTTCGGTCGGCTGCGTGTTCGCGTCGGACGAGGAGATCGGCGGAAACACGACGAAGTACATGGTCTCGCTCGGCTACGGCGTGCCGGGGCGCCTCGTGCTCACGCTCGACAGCGCCGGCCGCACGCCCGACATCCGCTACGCCTGCAAGGGCAACGGCTACTACCGCGTGACGGCGAAGGGGAAGTCGGGCCACTCCTCGCGTCCCGACAAGTGCGTGAACCCGCACTACATCCTCGCCGAGGCCGCGCTCAAGATCCGCGACCGGTTCCCGTTCCAGAAGCCGGGCGAGTGGGGCGACGTCGCGTCCGTCACGGTTGTGTCGGGCGGCGACAGCCCCAACCGCATCCCCGAGTCGGCGCAGATGACGGTGAACGTGCGCTTCGTGGAGACAGACGGGCTGGAACTCCACCGGAAGCAGATCGCGGAGATCACGGGACTTGAGACCGAGCTCATCCGCGGCACGCCGCCGGGAATCGGCCCCGCGGACGACCCGGAGCTCTTCCGCTTCCGCGACGCGGTCAAGACGGCGTACCCGAGCCGTCCCTGCCGTCTCGTCCGCTCCGACGCCGCCACCGACGCGCGGTATTTCACGCAGTTCGGGAAGCCCCTCCCGATGCTCGGCATGGAATGCGCCGGCGGCCATTCCGATTCGGAATGGGTGGACCTGGACGACATCCCGCGCTTCACGGCGATGCTTGTCGGATTTTTGGGCGGGCGCTGACATCCCGCGTATGGTAAACTATTCGCCCCAAGGAACAACAGAAAAGGACAAGAAAATGGGCATCTTCAAGGCGTACGACATCCGCGGCATCTACGGCCAGGACCTCACGGACGACATCTTCTACAAGATCGCGCGGGCCTACGCGCGGTTCCTCGGCAGTGGTAGGGCGCGCTCGCCGAGCGCGCCGAGGAAGATCGTGGTCGCGCGCGACATCCGTCCGCACTCCGAACCCCTCTTCGCCGCGTTCGCGCGCGGACTCAACGACATGGGCGTAGACGTGATCGACATCGGCCACGCCTCCACGCCGATGAGCTACTTCGCGAACGGCACGCTCCATCCCGACGGCAGCGTGATGATCACGGCCTCGCACAACACGAAGGAGTGGAACGGCTGCAAGCTCTGCCGCGCGAACGCCGTGCCGATCTCCGGCGCGAACGGCATCAAGGACATTGAGCGGATGGTGGCGGAGATGGACGGAAGCGACATGAGTGTCGCTTCCCCGAGGGGGACTGTGACGAAGGTGGACGTGCTCGCCGACTACGCGCGGCACGTGCGCACGTTCGAGCACATGGCGAAGCCGCTCCACGTCGCGTGCGACTTCGCGAACGGCATGGGCATCTGCGAGGCGGCCGCGTTCAAGGGCTCGCCGCTCACGTACGACGGGCTCTTCGAGGAGTTCGACGGCGCGTTCCCGAACCACGACGCGAACCCGCTCAAGACCGAGACGCTGAAGGACCTCCAGGCGCTCGTGCGCGCGAACCCCGGCAAGTACGCCTTCGGCGTGGCGTTCGACGGCGACGCGGACCGCGCGGGCTTCATCGACGAGAAGGGCGACGTGATCCCGATGGACTTCATCACGGCGCTCGTGAGCGAGGACCTGCTCCAGTCCAACCCCGGCGCCGCCTGCTTCTACGACCTCCGCTCCTCGAAGGTCGCGGAGGAGACGATCGCCGCCGCCGGCGGCAAGCCGATGATGTCCCGCGTGGGCCACAGCTTCATCAAGGCGCAGATGCGCGAGAACGACGCGATTTTCGCGGGCGAGCTCTCGGGCCACTACTACTTCAAGGCGAACTTCACCGCCGAGTCGAGCTCGATGGCCACGTTCGCGCTCGCGAACATCGTCTCGAAGAGCGGCAAGCCCCTGAGCGAGCTCATCGCCCCGCTCCGCCGGTATTCGCAGTCGGGCGAGATCAACTCGCGCGTGGCGGGCGATCCCGCCGAGGTCCTCGCGCGCGTGAAGGCCACCTACACGCCCACGGCCGAGCGCGTGTTTGAGCTCGACGGCGTGAGCGTGGACAACTGGTCCCGCGACGGCTGGTGGTGCAATGTGCGCATGTCCAACACCGAGCCGCTCGTGCGCCTCAACCTCGAGGCCAAGACGCCCGACCTCATGTCCGCGAAACGCGACGAGCTCCTCGCGCTCATCCGCGCGTGAGACCATGAAGAAGCCGGAGATTCTCTCCCCCGCCGGGGACATGACGTGCCTGCAGGCCGCGCTCGACGCGGGGGCGGACGCCGTGTACCTCGGCCTGGAGGCGTTCAACATGCGCGCGCGGGCGTCTGCGAACCTCACGCGCGTCGAACTGCCCGAGGCGTCGCGCCGGTGCCGCGAACGGGGCGTGAAGCTCTACCTCGTGCTCAACACGATCGTGTTCGGGGGCGAGCTCGCGGCGGTCGAGGACATGATCTCCTTCGCGAAGCCCTACGCCGACGCGTTCATCGTGTCGGATTGGGGCGTGGTCGCGCTCTG
>JAFRNO010000271.1 GCA_017430155.1 Kiritimatiellia bacterium
TCTGGTTCTCGGTCGTGACCTGAAGCATGACGTTCTCGTATCCGTTGGCCCAATCGGACGGCAGATGGTCGCGGATGCGCCCCGCCCTCTTGGTGAGGATGCGGAACACGACATCGGGGCGCTTTCGGATCACCGCCCATGCCTCGTCGCGCAAGGCGTCCGCCTCCTCGACAAAGAAGTCCGTGGAAAGCCCGACCTGCAGTTCCATGCCGGGCGCGACCTTGAAGCGCCCGTCACGCCCGCGCTTCAACGGCATGTCGAAGTTGGCGTTGCGTGACACCTTCGAGGTGTCGATGCCGCGCATACGGTCGAGGAAGTACATATAGCAATGCTGGCATCCCTCGCTCACCTTATGGCAGCCATGCCACGGATTCCAGATGATCATCTGCCCTACATCCGCTCCAGCAACCTGCGGAGCTGCTCCTTGAGTCGCTCCACCTCGTCCCAATCCTTCTGCTCCTCGGCGTAGGCGATCAAGCCCTCAAGCCGATGGATCTGCTCAATGTAGTTGTCTCTCTGCGGCATTGCCATGGGATTACCTCTCAACGCTTGTGTTGTTCAGGAACCGGTTCGTTTGAATCCTTGAGGCGTCTTCTAAGCGCATCCTTGAACCAGCCAGTTCCTTTCCAATCATATGCGTCCCTGACAAGGTCAATCGGCGTGTTTTTGTGTTCATAAAACGTTCCGGCTCGTTGCCCATCCAGGCGTTCAGCATAATCGCGCATGCGTGGATGCAACTTTCGACGAGATTCAGCCGTCAATTCATCACGCGCGAACACTGGCGCAATCGCGTAAAAGTATGTCTCCCATTCATATCTGTCCAAGAAAGACATAAGGACATCTTCCGGGAACTTGATAGATTTGTCTCCGAGAGCGTCTATGACGGCTCTCAATTCAGGTGTCATCTTTGCCCGGCCCTTCAAGAACTTCGGTTCTTCTCCTTCTTGATAGAAAACAAACGGGATTGTCAGTATCTTGCGCGGGTTAGCCCTTATCTCTGCCCGACAAGCTTCATATATCGGCTGTTCTTCTTTTGCGCGGGCGGCCTCAATTTCTTTCTGCCGCCTACGATTTTCAGCTTTTCGTTTCTCCTTTTCGAGATTGGCGGGAAAATCAACCAGCATCTTCTCGTATTCAGGCGGGATGACATTGGTGAGATAGTGATAATGCTTTTCCGCAAAGAATGGGCGTTCTGAAGGCAGAGCGCGGGCTTTGGCCAAGGCTCCATTGAGAGTGTCCGCAATCCCTACGAATTCAAGAGTCCTTAACTTCTTGTCAAGAGAAAACAGTGCGTCGAACTCACGAATTTCCGAGTTCGTTCCATCCACGCAATGCATGTGTACATAGCTTTTCCCCTCAGAGTTAAGTTCGTCCCACGAACCTAACACTCCGCCGACACCAGCCATGAATATTCCATAACCGCTTTGTGACAAGATTACGGAAGAGCTGCTGAATTCTCTCATGCCATTGGAGTATACACCTACCAGGGCACTTTTATCCGTGTGGCATCCCGCAAGGGCAATCGCAACGGATACCAAGAATAGTTTATATCTCATCTCGATCCTCCCATAGTGCCATTTCATCATCGCTTGCCAGCTTTCTCACTGATCATTTCGGTTCAAGGTTCGTATCATTGGGGATGGGATTGAAGATAGGTTGGAACATTATCCAAACGCCCTTTCTCCCACACCCGAACGACAAATCTGTAATCTCCGAATATCGAGCACTCTTCAAAGTTCCATCGGCATTCAAGACACATCTGCTTCTGACAATCAATGTTTTCGTGGTGTCAAAATGTTTTTGATTTCTCGCTACGATTTCGCCCGCGAGATTTCGTATTGGACGAGAATAAAAAGTGAAGTTTTTCTGATACGTGGCATTTGTGGAGGCCATGTATGCATCTTTGAATTCGCTCTGCATTACTCGTTCATGATAGTATGCTCCTGCATGTGGCTCCGGGAAACGCATGTCCATGTCCATGCCGTGGAAGTTCTCCCCACGCTGGCCATCCCATTCAAATTTCACCTCAAAGTCAGTGACTTCGCCTTTGCCATTCGGCTGTACAAAATCATATTGTGCAATGTCAAATCCCAACCATTTTCCGGTAATGTTTGTATATCTACCATAAGAGACATTTGGTTTTGTCGCCATCGGATTCTTAATTCGATTCAGTACTATTATTTTCTTAAAGTCAGTGGGCTGCCATGTACCATTCTTTACTCCCTGCCCCATTGAAACAAAACAGATTTCATCTGTAGAACCATAGTACCCATCCTTTGTTGCCCTAAGTGAAACCGACTTGCCTGTCCTTCCAGACACGACCGCCATGCCGTTTGTATCAGTAACAAACGACTTTAACTCCCCCGACGCTTTAAAAGCAGAATCAAAACGAGCCGTTATTTTAACGCCCCCCACGGGGCGCTCAAGTTCATCAACCACCTCAATAATGAATCTTGCCGTAGCACCGTATTGAACAGCGTGATAAAAGGCCCGATCTGTAAGTGCATGCACAAGATGTGGAGCCAAGCACAAAACAGTCAATGTGCTAATGATTACGTTCTTAAAGTTCATCTCAAGTTTCCTTCCTCAATGACTTTCTCGAAGAATTTATGATTGAAAAAATATGAAACATCTTTCATATCGGAATGCAACCACTCCGTTTCCCATGTTGTTGTAATTAACCATCCAAATGTTCGGATTGGCCATCCGTTAGGCCGCGCAATCCCCCTAGTTTGCGTGTTAGGATTATTTAAATGGTCCTCGTCCCCGATCTTGACCGCGATGCCGTCGCAGTAGCAGGCGCCGACGGAGTACGAGTCGAGCGGATCGGTGTGGTAGACGAACAGCTCCTCGTAGTCGGAGAGCCTGTCGCGGTCCGTGTCGGCGCGGTGGGGATCCGTCCCGTACACGAACAGCTCGTCGATAGTCGGAAGCCCATCGCCGTCCGCATCCGGGTCGTAGGCGTCCTCCGGGGAAATCGGCCAGAAGACCAGGGATGTGACGTTCGTCGGAATGGTGTTCGTAGTCCATTCAAGTCCGCCGAGCTGAGCGCCTACGAGGACGTTGGTAATCGCCCCTGTCTCGCCGAGACCGCAGCCCTCTGGTAGGGCGCGCTCGCCGAGCGCGCCGCACCGCGAGAGGTCGTAGCGGAAGGTGAATTGCCCGTCCGTCCAGAACTCCGCCTGCACGCTGACGGGGGTGTTCGTGTCGCCGTCCAGCAAGATGTTCTGCCATGCCACCTGCAACGTGTTCGACGGCGTCACGAAGTGCCAGAACCGGCTGGGGCAACTGGCTTCTTGCCCCTCCCCTGGGACAACGGGCGTCCCGCCCGTTGCGTCGGTTATCAAATGCCAGTTCGCCCCGGGTGCCGTCTCAAGCTTCGTCTTCAGCGGCCAGAACGCGAGCGGGACGGGCATTCCCAACATCCCGACCCAACCGTCGGAATGGATGCGCAGCCGATTCACCTCGTTCGTGCCGACCTGGAACGCCCAGTTCGTGAAAGTGACGTAAAACCAGTCCTCCGCCGCGCCGAACGCCCGCCAGTCTACGCACACGGTTGCCTCTGGCGGCGGGGAGAAGTCGCGTACCTCGTCCGTGCCGACCCGCGCCAGGACGAAGCCACGGCGGAAATCGTCGCCGTCAAGGGTCCAAGTCGTGTTCGTCGAGGTGATGGGCGTGACGTCCTCCCACTCGTCCACGACGGGCGGATCGCCGACCAGCGGCAACACCCCCGCACCGGGGCCGACCACCATCTGCACGATGTTCGTACCGCCATTTCCGCCCTTGGTGCTTCCAAACTGGATAAACGGCATGGCCCAGAGTGCCAACGCGCAAATCCCCACAATGGATAATTTCCGCACAGTCTTTTTGAGCGACCTGAGTGGACAGACGTCATGTTCATGGAGCCAGACGCAAAACCAAGAGACACCGAGCCCCACTGCCAGCACGACAAGCGTCTCTGTCACAAACTTCGAAACCACGGCGTCACCTCATGATGAGGAAGAACTCGTCGTACTTGACATCGCAGAGGAACCACTCTGCGGGGACGCCCGGTCCGCGCCGCGTGACGCGCATCAGGTTCCACTCGGGACTGTATATCCACTCGGGCACGGATGACGCGATGTCGTCCAACACCGCGACGCCAACCCCGTTCGTCGCCGCGAAGTGCGCGGGGTGCGATTCCTTCGTCATGCGCATCCTCACGGACAGGGCACGCCCCGTCGCGGCTTCAGGATCCTCCGTCCGAACGCCCGCCTTCACGTCCTCGGCGAAATAACGTCCGTTCCGCCAGCCATACACGGCGTCCGTCTCGCCGAAGGAAAGGACGCCGTCGCCGTCCGCGTCGCGTCCGAACGCCACCTGTATGCAGTTCGACGAGACGCCCTCGAACGCGAAGTGCATCCGGACCTCCCGTACGTCGCTGCGCACGGCGTTGAACGGGATGTTCGTGGACACTTCCGTGGAGACGCTCTCCGGCACAGCTCCCGGCCGCACCTCGACATGCAGTCCGAACAACGCGAGCGGCAGCAGGACGGCCACCAGGTATGTTGACAGTACCCTCATAGGTTCATGTCAAGTATACCAAGATTCGCGCGCTCCGCCTAGCGCGTATTTCAGATGGGGGCGGCAACATCACCCCTTCAGCTGCCAGAGGTGAAGAACGTCATGGACGTCTTTTTGTATTCCTTCGTCGAGAGCAGCATCACGGTGGCGGGTTCGCATCCCAGTTCCGCCGCCAGGACGCGGTGGAGTTCGGCATGCTGCGCGCGGGCCTCTTCGGAGGAAGCGGCATGCACCATCGCGAAGAGGTTGTAGGGGAAGCCCTCCGCCGGCGGGCGCTCGTAGCAGTGCGTGACCTCGTCGCGTGCGGCGAGGGCGCGTCCGGCGCCGGTCGTATCCCCTTCCACGCGCCAGCAGCACATGCCGTTCGCCACGTAGCCCGCCGTACGGTGCGCAAGCAGCAGGCCGATGCGCTTGAGGCGTCCCCGGCGTCGCCAAAGCTCCAGCGTGGAGAGGAGATCCCATTCCTTCATCCCCGCCTTCTCTGCAAGCGCGGCGAAGTAGTCGGCGCGTACCTCGGTGTCGCCCTGCAGCGCCGCCACCGTCGCGCGGTCGCGCGCGCCGAGCGGCGCGGTGTCGTCTTCCGTGTTCTCCTCGCGTGCGCGCGTGGCGGCGCCGAACACGACGTCCACCTTGTAGCGGCGCGACGCGGGCAGGAACGCCACCGCATGCGGCGTGAGCCGTGCGCGGATTTCGTCCGCCATCGCGTCGAACACGTCGGCGGGATAGGAGAGTGTGAACCAGAGGTTGGGAATTGAAGGTGAAGCTTCGGATGGCTCGCGGAGGTAGCAGTGCGTGACGCCGCGGAACGGGACGACCTTCGCGGCCGCGCCGTCCAGGTCGTCGGGCGGCACGGCGGCGGCGCAGAGCACGGACCGGTAGCCGAGGCGGCGCGTGTCGAACACGGCGCCGAAGCGGCGCACGAGCCCCGCGTCGCGGCAACGGGCGACGAAGTCGAGAAGATCGTCCTCCGCGCAGTCCAGTTCGCGTGCAAGCGCCTCGAACGGGCGCGCACAGAGCGGGATGCCGCGCTGCAGTTCGGCGAGCCAGCGCTCTTCCGCGGAGTTCAGCGTCACTTCTTTTCCGGCTCTTCGGCGCGGTTGTACGGATAGGAGACGACGTCGTCGACGATCTGGCGCGCGAGGTCCTGCGCGATGCGCTGCGCGGCGTTGCGCTGGGACGTGAGCAGGTCGCCCTGCACGAGGAACGTGGTCTCGCCCGTGTAGTGCCGGTTCGACTGCAGCACGCGCCCGGCGTCCTTGTTGATGATCGAGACTTCGGCGGTCACGAGGTAGCGGTACTCGTCCGCGCGCGAGCCGTAGGCGCGGTCGAAGGAGACGGGACGGCGCTCGGCCTTGACGATGGAGCCCTGCACCTCGATCGAGGAATCGCCGGAACGCCGGATGGAGAACGTCCCCTCGCGCTGGAACTCGCGCAGGACGTACTGCGAGACGATCGGCCCGAGCTCCGCGCTCATCGTGCGGTTCTCGAACACCGGCACGGCGACCGTGCGGATTTCGTCCGGCACGCGCGAGGTCCACCGGTAGTTGGCGCAGCCGCAGAGGGCGAGGACGGGGAGGAGGAGGGCGAAGCCCGTACGGAGTTTCATCATTGCTGGATACCTTTCTGAAGGGTTTCGATGCGCGCGCGGATCTCGTCCGCATGGGGTGAAAGCGGGTATTCCCTGAGGAAGCGCTCCCAGGCCGCCGCAGCCGCGTGAGGGGTGCGCTGCTTCGAGTCGTAGAACTTGGCGCGCCGGTAGGCGTCGGCCTCCAGATGCCTCTCCAGTTCGGCGAGCCATTCCTTCATCTCGTCGACGCGGTCGTGGCGGGGATGGTCCGCGATCATCATCTTGAGGTACTTCTGCGTGTCGACGCAGCGGGGGATGTTGTAGGAGAGGCGGCGGCAGAGCCACATGCGGGCCTTCGCCTGGAGGTAGACGGCGGCTTCGGCCTCGGCCGTCTTGGGAAACTTCATGATGAGCTGGTTGTAGACCTGCACGGCCTCCTCGTATTCGTCGTTCTGCTCGCGGAGGTCGGCGATCTTCAGCATCGTCTCCGGCACGTAGGAGGCGCGCGGCGCGCGGCGCACGACGGACTCGTAGTGCTGGCGCACGACGCGGTCGGAGGTGAAGGAGAGTCCGAACATGGTCTTCTTCTCCTTGACCATGAGGTTCGTGAGCTTGTAGAGGTACTCCACGAGCTCGAGATACGGGACTTCGCTCGGATAGAAGTCCAGCAGGTATTCAAGTTCCTCCAGCGCGTCGTCGTAGTCCTTCTCGTGCGCGTAGATCTTGACGATGCGGAGCTGGGCGTGAGGCGCCTCGGCGGCGGCGGGCCACTCGCGCACGAGCGCATCGCAGGCACGGCGCGCCTTGCGGAAGGAGCTGGCGGCCTCGAGCTCCTTCGCGAGCTCGTACTGCTCGGCGGGCGTGGCACGGTCGACCCAGTTGAACCAGCTCTTGTCCTTTTTCTCCGGGCGTTTGAGGTCGTCCAGCCCGTCGAAGCCGGGGTAGGCGTCCGTCGCGTACGGGGAGTTCGCGGCGAACGAGGAACCGGCCACGCCGCGGTGGGGTTCGGCGGCCTGCGCGGCCACGCAGGCGCATACGGCAAAAAGCAATCCGATCTTGCGCATTCGTCTCTCCTCCGGGCTATTCCAACATGATCGAGCGGAACTTCTCGATCTCCTCGGGCGTCACGCCGCAGTCGAGCAGGTAGAGCTCGATCCTCTTGTTCCAGGGCGTGTCCGCATTGCCGTACTTTGCGAAACCTTCGTCGAAATACTGCTCGCGCCGCCAGTAGGACGGGCCGTTGTATCCCTTTTCGAGCTCCGGCAGGGAGGGATAGAACGTCGCCTCCCAGTCGGTTTCAAGGTCGTGCTTGTCCACGCCGAGGACGCCGTTGAGCACGTAGGCGAGCGAGCCCGTGCGGTCCGCGCCGCCGATGCAGTGGAAGTAGATCGGGTAGTTCTTCTCGTCGCAGAACACGCGGAAATTCTCGGCCATCGTCTTCATGCCGCCGGAACTGAGCCAGTCCAGCGACTTCTTGAAGATGCCGTCGTAGGCGGACGACGGGCGGTGGATGAGCTTCACGCCGGGGCCGAGCGGGGACTCCTTCATGTCGGCGAGCTCGCGGCCCGAGCGCAGGTCGAGGTCGGTCTTGACGCCCAGCGTGTTGACGAAGAAGTCGACATCCTCGACCATCAGGCGGTTGCGCCCCTTCGCGTCGCCGTTTGTGCTGTTGTCGTTGAGGCCCTGGCCGCGGAACACCAGGCCCTGCTTCACGCGGCGGCCGTCGCGCGTCTTCCAGCCGCCGAGGTCGCGGATGTTGCCCACGCGCCCCTCGATGGCGATCCAGCGCGGCGGCTGGGCGTCCGTCTTGAACGAGGCGACGGGCGACTCGTGCGCCTTCTTCGCCTTGCCGCACTTGCACGGTCCCTTCAGCGTCGAGCCGCAGGAGTACTCCTTGCACTTGATGTCGCTCCACACCTTCCAGTAGTAGGTCTGGTCCAGCAGCAGGTTCGGACGCGGGACGGTCCACTTGTGGCGCATGGCCTCGCCATCCTTGCGCGACGAGACGTGGCTCGGCTCGAGCCAGTACGCCTTCGCGTCCGAGAGATCGGGCTTCGTGCCGATCACGACCTTCCACGGTCCCTTCTCGCCGGCGGTCGTGCGCCAGCGCAGGACGAGCGGGGAGGAGATGCGCCACTTGTTCGCGCGATCCTTGCCGTAGGTGCGGTCGTCGTGCGGCTTGTCGTGGTCCGCCTTCAGCACGGCCAGGCGCTCCGCGTAGGTGGGGATCGCCATGATCTGGCGCTGCTCCTCCGTGAGGAGCTTCACGACGGCTCCGTCCGCCGGCGACACGGGCGTCACGGCCGCGCGCGCGGCCAGGAAGGCGGCCGCCGCCAGCATCAGCAGGTTCTTCTTCAGCATTCTGTCATTTCCTTTCAGGACACCTCTCTCGGTGGGGAAAGTAATTATACCATAATCCTTTGCGTTGTGCGCCGGTCATGCGATTTCTCGCAATCAGCCGGGGAGGCGCAGGCCGCCGTCGACGACGATGGTCGAGCCCGTGATGTAGCGCCCCGCGTCGGAGGCGAGCAGCAGCGCGGCGCCGGCGGCGTCCTCGGGGCGGGCGTAGTCGTGCATCGGGATGGCGTTCATCACCTTCTCCGCGTAGACGGGGTTGCCGAGCGCCGCCGCGTTGCGGTCGGTCGCGAACACGCCCGGGCAGAGGTTGTTCACGGTGATGCCCTCGCGCGCGACCTGGCGCGCCACGTTCCGCACGAGGTTCTCCTGCGCGGCCTTGGAGGCGGCGTAGGCGCACATCTGCGGGTGCGGACGCGGCTCCTGCACGCTGCCCACGGCGATGAGGCGGCCCCAGCCCTGCGCCTTCATCTTCGGGTACGCGAGCTGGAACATCCGGAGCGTCGCGTGGAAGTTCACCTCCATCTCGCGGTGCGCCTCGACAAGGTCGAACTCCGACCAGGGGATGTTCATCTGGATGGACGCGTTCGCGACGAGGATGTCCGGCAGGGCGTCGAGCTCGCGGAGGCGCGCGAAGACCGCCTCCACGGCGGCGGGGTCGCCCAGATCGCCCGTCACGGCGTCGCAGGCGGGATTGAACGCGCGCACGGCCGCGAGGCTCTCCTCCAGCGGGCCGCTCGGCTTCACGCCGTGCACGACCACGCGCGCGCCGAACTCGGCGAACGCGGCGGCGATCGCGCGCCCGATGCCGCGGGCGCTTCCCGTGACGAAAGCCGTCTTGCCGGTCAAATCGAACTTTTCCTTGATCATGTCGCTCCTTTCAGAAATGCGGCGAAA
>JAFRNO010000272.1 GCA_017430155.1 Kiritimatiellia bacterium
CGGGCGTAGTCGTCGACGAGCGGCGCGGCAAGTCGATCTACTACAGGCTGTCCTGTCCGTGTGTAGCGACCATGCTGGAGTGCTTGAAGACCAGGAAGCGCTAACAGCTTCTTTTTAGCCAATCATTTAGCAAATCAACTAAACGACAACAAGAAAGGACCAACAGAAATGCTAGAAGCATTCACTCATTTAGCCGACTGGCTAACCTACAACGTTCTCGGCCTTGCCTCCGAGACGAAACTCGCGGACGCCGTCCATTTTTTCATCGAGGACACGTCCAAGATTTTTGCACTGCTCGCCGCGATGATATTCGTCATCGGCTTCCTTCGGGCGGGGCTGGACACTAATCGCATCCGCGCATTTCTTTCCGGGAGGAGCCGCTTCGTCTGCTACTTCCTCGCTGCGAGACTCGGCGCAGTGACGCCGTTCTGTTCGTGTTCGTCGATTCCGCTCTTCCTCGGCTTCACGGCAGCGCGGATTCCGCTCGGCATCACGATGGCTTTCCTCATCACGTCGCCGTCGGTGAATGAGGCGGCTGTCGCGATGTTCGCAGGGGCTCTGGGATGGGGACTCACCTCGCTCTATGTCGGGCTTGGACTCCTCTCCGGCATCGTGGGCGGTATGTTCTTCGACGCAATACGTGCTGAACGCTTTCTGATTGCGCTTGAGCCGCTGTCTGCGCCCTGTAAATGTTCGTGCGGGGGAAAAGGTTGTGCCATGTCAGCCCGCCTTACATTCCGCGAACGCCTCTCGTTCGCCATCGGGGAGACGCGCGACATCTTTCGCCGAATCTGGCTTTGGGTGCTTGTCGGTATCGCACTGGGGGCGGGGTTGCACGGATTCGTGCCGGACGGTTTCATCGCCGCGCATCTTGGCAACGGACAGTGGTGGACAGTTCCCCTCGCCGTCGTGATTGGCATTCCTACATACGCAAACGTGACGTCTGTCATCCCCATAACGGGGGAACTCATCAACAAGGGACTGCCTGTCGGCACGGCATTCGCGTTCATGCTTTCCACGGCAGCGGCATCCGTCCCTGAGTTCATCATGCTCAAAAAGGTCATGACGGGAAAGCTCCTCGCACTTTTCGCCGCCTACCTGTTCGCGTATTTCGTCATCTGCGGATGGACACTCAACCTCTTTTACTGAAAAAGAAAGGAACAAACCATGAAAGAGCAAACGAAACTTTCCTTCTTCGACCGACACCTCTCCATCTGGGTTGTCCTGTGCATGGCGGTGGGTACCCTTGTCGGGAAATGCCTTCCCGCCGTTCCAGCCGCGTTGGGCCGACTTGAAGTGGCGCACATCTCGCTGCCTATGGCCTTCTTGATTTGGCTGATGATCTTTCCGATGATGCTCAAGGTCGATTTCGCCAGCATCCGAAACGTCGGGCGCGAACCGCGCGGCCTCTTTGTGACGTGGGGCGTGAACTGGATCGTCAAACCGTTTACGATGTTCGCGGTCGCGTGGTTCTTCTTCCACGTTGCGTTCCGCCCATGGATTCCCGCCAACCTTGCAGGCGACTACCTTGCGGGCGCGGTCCTCTTGGGCGCGGCACCCTGCACGGCGATGGTGTTCGTGTGGTCGCAGCTGACGAAAGGCGACGCCGCCTACACCGTCGTGCAAGTGGCGACGAACGACCTCATCATCATTTTCGCCTTTGCCCCGATCGTCAAGTTACTGCTGGGCGTGGGCGGTGTCGCCGTGCCGTGGGGAACGCTTCTCTCCTCCGTGGGTCTGTTCGTCGTTGTGCCGCTTTCCCTCGGCGTGGTCGTGCGCCGCACGGTCGTGCGGCGGTACGGCGAAACGTTTTTTCGCGAACGATTTCTACCGAAGTTCTCTCCGCTGACGATGGGTGGGCTCCTTGCGACGCTCATTCTCGTCTTTACGTTCCAGGGATGCGTCATCCTCGACAGCCCGCTTCACATCGCCCTGATTGCCGTGCCGCTCGTGGTGCAGACGTTTCTCGTCTTCTTCCTGTCGTGGGCGATCTGCCGCCGACTCGCGCTACCGAGGGAAATCATGGCTCCCGCCGCGATGATCGGGGCGTCCAATTTCTTCGAATTGTCCGTGGCGGTCGCCGTCTCTCTCTTCGGCACGTCCTCGCCCGTCGCGCTTGCGACCGTCGTGGGCGTTCTTGTAGAAGTCCCCGTCATGCTCATCCTCGTCAATATCCTCAATCATGGAAAACACAGATGAAAGGAACAAACAAAATGAACATCAAAATCTATGGCACAGGATGCCCGAAGTGCAAGACACTTGCCGCCAACGTCGCCGCCGCGCTTGCGGAAGCCGGCCTTGCGGCGGAAGTCGAAAAGGTGACGGACATCGACGCAATCGTGGCGCGTGGAATACTCTCGACGCCCGCCCTTGAAATCGACGGCGAGATCGTCGCGTCTGGTCGCGTTCTTTCGCCGGAGGAAGTACGTCGTATCATCAATCCTGAAGCTGCCCAAACAACCACTTCGACGCCAAGGCGCAAAACCTCCGCCTTGCGGCGGATCGCGGGCGCAGCACTTGTCGCATTTGCGCTCGTTGGATTGGCCTGGCCTTTTCTGCGCGGAAACACCGAAAAGCAATCCATTCAGGAAACCGTCCCGCAATCGCGCACCAACGCGACAGTCGTGTACTACTTCCACGGAACCCAACGCTGCATGACCTGCAACAAGATCGAAGAAATAGCGCGTTCCGCAGTCGAGGAACGGTTCGCGGAAGAGTTGAATGCCGGACGGCTCCGCGTCGAGTC
>JAFRNO010000273.1 GCA_017430155.1 Kiritimatiellia bacterium
CGGGTTCAAGGGGCGCTACCGCCTCACCTGGCGGCGTGCCGACGGCACGACCGAAACCCGCGAGCTGAACCTCGAACGCGGAAAAACGGCGTTGGCGTTCGGGCCGTGTTTGTGCTATAATTGCGTCAATCCGCAAAGTCAAAAAGGAAGTTTGCCATGGCACGGACGCTTAAATTGTTCATCAGCATAGCCTTCTCGCTCGCCGCGCTGGCCCTGCAGGTCGCGTCCGCCGAGACGTGGTACTGGAGCCCGAAAACGAAATCGGGCAATTACTACTATTGGAACGCGAACAACTGGACGAACGCCGCCGGCACGGTGGGGAAGCCGGCGTTGGGAGACACGGCGGTGCTCGGCCGGGGGACGGCGACGGATTATGCCTATCAAGTCTGCAACAGTGCGGTCGGCAATGCGCTCCACGAGGTGCGTTTCGAGGGAAACAAGGTCATCTCCATGAATCAGGGGCTTTTGTGCCTGCAAGGGGGCGGCGGCGGACTGCAGTACATGCATAGTTCAAACTGCGGGGGCAACTGGATGGGCTTAAGAATCGTGGGCAGCGGCGAGGTGCCGATCAATATCGACAAGAGCAGCGCGACATACGCTCTTCAGGGACAGATGACGATCACGAGCGGCAGCAATGCCACGCTCATCAAGACGGGCGCCGGCAAGTTCGTCTGCTTCAACGAGGCAGGGGGGCGGGACTACACGATTCCGGTCACGCTCATCCGCAAGGGTTCGTTCGACATCACGACGACAAAGTCGGTGAGTGGCGTTACCCTCGCGTTCGACGGGGACGACGCATCGCAGCTCATCTGCTTCAGCTCTTACAATGCGAACCACGACCTTGATCTGGTTCTGAACAACATCGGATTCTACGAGACGAACGGCGTGAACAACGCCGCGCACGGTTTCTCGTCGCCGAAGGACAAGCAGGTGAAGTTCACGGGTACGCCCAAGCAGAACCCCACCGTGTTCTCCGGCACGTTCTACAGCAAGGCGGGCCTCAACTGGTCGCCCGGTTCGG
This sequence comes from Kiritimatiellia bacterium, assembly GCA_017430155.1. Classification (GTDB taxonomy): domain Bacteria; phylum Verrucomicrobiota; class Kiritimatiellia; order RFP12; family UBA1067; genus RUG572. The sequence continues at coordinate 1,022 of JAFRNO010000273.1, forward strand.
CGGACTACGTGTTCGTGTGCTCCAACGCCGTCTCCGCCACGACCGGCCAGATGATCGTGGGGAAGGGGACGGTGAAGCTCGTGACGGGTGCATCGTTCACCGCGCTCTCCAAGTTGACCATCTCCGCCGGTGCGACGTTCGAGGTGGAGGAGGGCGCTGGCGCGCTATTCCACGCGGACACGCTGGCGCTGGCAAACGCCACGGCGAAGGTCAAGGTGGGTACGGGCGTTTCGCTCGAGATGAGCGCGGCCACGCTGAACGGTAACGCCCTGCCGCGCGGCACGTACTCGTCTGACGGCGCGAACGACACGCGCCGGGCGGCGTGGATCGACGGCGCGGGCACGGTCGTCGTTGTCAACGGCCCCGACAACATCGACACGTGGAGCGGCGCGGGCGCGGACAACCTCACGTCCACGGATGCCAACTGGGAGAGCGGATCGGCGCCGGACGTGACGGCGGGCGACCTGCTGGCGACGTTCGCGACGGGCGGCGCGGCGGCGGAGCTTCCGGCGGGCACGGCGGCGGCGTTCGCTGGCCTCGTGCTGGACAGCGCGAACCTTGGCGGCAGTTCGTTCGCGTTCACGGCGGGCAGCGGCGCGACGGCGGAGATTGGCGGAAGCGGCATTTCGGTTCCGGCCGCGGCGGCGGCGACCACGTGGACGATGGGCTGGCCGCTCACGGTGACGGGCGATGCGCAGGCGTGGACCATCGGCTCGAACAACACGCTGAAGATCAACGCGCCGTGGGGGGGCGATCAGAACATCACGCTGACGAGTGACGGCACGTTGGAGCTGAACGCCGCCAGCACGCATTCGGGCGCGCTCGAGCTTAATTCCGGCACGGTGAAGGTGACGGCGACCGACGGGCTCGGCACGTCCGCACGCACGGTGAACTTCCACGACGACACCGCCAAGCTCAGCTTCGCTGGCGACATCACGATCTCCTCGCCGCTGAACGGCACGTGGGCGAAGGCTGACAGCCTGGCGAACGGCATCAAGGTGCTGGCCGGGGCGAATGTCGTCTTCGACGGAAAGTTGACGTATTTCAGCCAGGCCGGCCTGGACCTGGCGGCGGGCTCCACGGCAACCTTCAGGCGTGGCCTGCAGGTGCTCAGCAACGGCATGGAGGGCTTTTTGCAGTTCACCGGCAACGGTACGGCGATCATCACGAACACGGCGATGTACATCGGGCAGCGGACGACGTCGATAAACGGATCCACCATGACGCTGGACCTTCGCGTGGCCGACAACAACCTCACCGGCGCGACTCGCTACTGGGCGATATTCCCGTCCGCCACCGTCGTGACGCGCGTGGCGAATGCGATCAGCACGGGCAACAGCGTCGCCTTCGGCAACGGCGGCACATTCGACCTGGACGGCCACAACCAGTCCTTGAAGCTTTTTCACGGTCTGGAGGGATCGACGGTGACGAGCGCGCGCCCTGCCACGCTCACGCTGGCCTGCAACGGCAACAACGAATCGTACAACCAGGGAAGCCCCTACAACGACACGAACCGCGTCAACCAGGCCGTGTTCACGGGACATGTGAGCCTGGCGAAGAACGGCGGGTACCCGCACAACCTCGGCGCGACCAGCTCGTCCACGGGCACGTTGAAGGTGACGGCGGGCATCCTCACGCTGTCCGGCTCGTGGCCGAACTGCACGAACGTGGTCGTCTCGGGCGGCACGTTCGCGGTGAAGAACGCGAACGCCTTCGGCGACAATCTCCGCGCCTCGGGCGAGAAGCCGAAGGTCGTGTTCAACGTGGCCGCGAGCGGCGCGACGCTCAATCTGAACTATTCGGGGATGATCGACTGCGCGGAGATCCGCGTGGGCGGCGAGAAGGTGTTCGGCAAGTTCGGCGCGGTCGGCAGCGGCGCGGAGAACGAGCGCAGCTGGATCACCGGCCCGGGCTTCATCCGCGCCCTGCCAGGCGGAACCGTCTTCATCTTCCGCTAAATTGAGCCAGTTGCAAAACCCCTTGGAGAACGTTTCTATGAACCACGGAATACACGGAATACACAGAAAAACGCATGTGATTGGGAATTATGGTTCCGTGTATTCAGTGGTTTTGAAATTACCTCAGTTGTGAAAAGGAGGAACACAAGCATGAAGAGACTGGTGTTGATGGCGGCGGTGGCCGCGGGCGTTGCGGGCCTTGCCAAGGACCTGGTCTGGAACGGCGGCGCGGGCGGTACGTGGAGCGATACGGCCGAGGTGTGGCTGGACGGCGCGACGCCGTGCGCGTGGGAGGACGGCGCGACGGCCGTGTTCTCCGGCAGCGGGCTGGTGGCGGTGAGCGGCGAGATCAAGGCCGGCGGCATCCGCTTCACCAGCACGGGCACGGCGCTCGTGGGCGCGGGGCTGATTCACCTCGACGGCGCGGTGGACGCGGCGGCGGGCACCTCCAACTCCATCTCCACGCGCCTCTACGCCGATCCCGCGATGTCCAAGACCGGCGACGGCACGGTGGCGCTCGCCTACACGCGCGGCGCGTTCGCGATCAACGCGGGCACGGTCTACGCCGGCGGCTTCAACATGCTCAACACGGACGTCACCGTGGCCCAAGGCGCCACCCTCAAGCGGGCGAGCGGCGGCGACAAGGCCTCGAACCTGATCTCGAACGGCTCCTTCGAGACGCCCTACTACAACGGCTACCGCTACGTGAACAACAGCACCATCCCGACGGGCTGGACGCGCGGGAGCGCGAACTACGTGGTCCACTGCAACACCAACGCGCAGAAATCCACCTGGGGCAACGCGCTGCCCACGGTGCCGGACGGGGCCATGATCCTGGTCGTGCAGATGAACGGCGAGATTTCGCAGACGGTCACCGTGCCGTCGGACGGTTTCTACGACCTTTCCTTCTACATGTACAGGCGCGCGAACTACAACTCGCACCAGCTGTACCTGTTCATGGACGGACACTTCTGGCAACCGTTCTACGACTCGCTCCATTCCAGCCAGATGATGAGCAACATGGTGGACACCGGCGCAATCTGGCTGTCGGCCGGCCCGCACACGATCACGATCGCCGGCGAAGGTTTCTGGGGCGACACGAGCACGTTCATCGACGATCTCGTGTTCGCCGCGCCGGCGCTTGCGGACGCGGCCTCGATCCCATACTCCGCCGGCGTGGTGGTGGACGTGGCGAGCGGCGAGCAGACGTTTGCGGATACCTATTCCTTGACGACCGACGCCCACGGCTACCGCCGTTTCGCGAAGACGGGCGCGGGCAGGGCCGTGTTCACGCAGGACCTCGCCATCGGCGCCACGACCATCTACGACGTCGAAGGCGAGGCCGAGTACGCCGGCACGCTCACCGGCACGTCCGCCTTGCACAAGCGCGGCACGGGCGCGCTCACGCTCACCACGCCGGGCACGCCGACCTTCCGGCTGGAAAACGGCAGCCTGCGGGTGAAGAACTTCACTTCGTCCATGACCGTGGCCTATCGCGTGGACATGGGCGTGACGGCCGGCTTCTATCCCGGTCTCGCCTCCGGCGACGCGACGATCGGCAGCCTCAACTTCGCGGGCAACGGCACATGCGCGCTCGGCACGCTGGGCGACGGCCACGTGCTCACCGTCACGTCGGGCGCCGAGATCTACGCGTCGACCGTCATCTTCGACGTGGGCGCGAACGACACGATCCGCTTCGGCAGCCTCCGCGCCCAGCTCGTCGGCAACAACAGGGAGTTCGTGGACTCAACGATCATCAAGACCGGCCCGGGCACGCTGGAGCTGACAACGGTCCCCACCTGCTACGCGCCGACGGGCTTCACGGTGCGCGAGGGCACGCTGATGGTTGACTTCAAAGACACGTTATATCCTTTCTCATACACCCCCGCCGGGAAGCCGGAGGTGAGCACCAACACGTACGGGATCCTGCGCAGGGCGGACATCCCGCTCGTGCTGGGCGACCGCAACTCGCCCGCCACGGCGGCGGTGGCGCTCAGCCTCAACTATGACGGATTCACGAGTCCGCGCCCGATCCAGGCGAACGCCCAGCCCGCCTCCGTGACGCTCAACGTGGCGACCGGCGCCGTGGCGCTCGCGGGCGCACTCACGGTGAACCGCGCGCAGCTGAACCTGACCGGCGCGGCGGGGACGACCCTCTCGCTCGGCGACGTGGCGGCGGGCACGGGCGCGACGACGCTGGCGCTCGACGCCAACCTGTCGCTCTGCCTCGACGGCACGGTGAGCGCGGGCGTGTCGTTGGATGCGCCTGCCGCCGCCGGAATCAACGTGAAGGGACACGCCGTCGGCACCGCCACGCTCGCGAACCTGACGCTCGGCGGCAACGCCACATTTGAATTCGGCTCCGACGGAAACGACGCGCTGGCCGTCGCCGGTACGTTCACGCTCGGCACAACGGCGATTTCGCTCCTCGACGCGCTGGACGGCAGCGACTTCCACGTGCCCGGCAGCTACGTGCTGGCGACATACGGCACCTTCAGCGGCAACGTCGCCAACCTTTCGGTGGCGAACCCCGTCGCCGGATACGTCTACTCGTTCGCGGCGGAGAACGGACAGCTGACGCTGACGATCGGCACCGAGGAGTCGAATCCCGTCTACACGTGGACCGGCAGCGCGTCGGGCAACTGGACGGACGCGGGATAGCCGAGGTCGCCGTTCCAGTGGCCCGCGAGCTTGATCTCGTTCTTCACGTCCCACGTGCGCCCCTGGTCGTCGCTCAGGCAGGCGAACTCGCCCAGATTGCCCCGGCGACGCCCGTAGACGGAAAGGAGCTTGCCGTCCGCCAGGCGGATGAGGTGCGGC
>JAFRNO010000274.1 GCA_017430155.1 Kiritimatiellia bacterium
CCGAAGCCCGGCGTGTGGTCGCAGCTGCGCAGGTCGTTGTCGATCGTCTTGGGGATGTGGTAGCAGACGAGCGGGTAGCCCTCCTTTTCCGCCTCCTCCGCGACGATGCGCGCGGCGTCGGCGGAGTCGTTCCCGCCGATGTAGAAGAAGTAGCCGACCTTCCGGCGCCGGAACGCCGCGAATATCTTCCGGCAGTCGTCGGCCGACGGCTTGAGCCGGCAGCTGCCGAGCGCGGAGCTCGGCGTGTCGGCGACGGCGTTCAGCTTCGCGGCGGACGGCTTGCGCAGATCCACGTAGTCGCCCGCGAGGATGCCGGCGATGCCGTGGCGCGCACCGAGGATTTTGCCGACGCCCTTCGCGGCGCGGGCAGCGAGCACCGCGCCGACGAGGGACTGGTTGATGACCATGGAGGGACCGCCCGACTGGGCGATCACCATGTTAACCGCGGATTTAGCCTTCACGTCTCACTCCCACTCGATCGTGGCCGGGGGCTTCGGCGTGATGTCCCACACCACGCGGTTGGCGCCCTTGACCTTCGTGGCGATCTTCTCGGCCACCTTCGTGACGAACGCGAACGGCAGCGGGACGACGCCGGCCTTCACGAACTGGCTCGTGGAGATCGCGCGGATGGCGATCACGTAGCCGAACGTGCGCGCGCCGTTCTTCACGCCGACGGACTTCACGTTCGTGTTGATCGCGAAGAACTGCTGGGCCTTCTTGTCGAGGCCGGCCTTCTTCATCTCGTCGCGGAAGATGAAGTCCGCCTGGCGCAGGATGTCGAGCTTCTCCTTCGTGAGCTCGCCGATGCAGCGCACCGCGAGGCCCGGACCCGGGAACGGCTGGCGCATGACCATCTCGTCGGGGATGCCGAGCGCCTTGCCCACCTTGCGCACCTCGTCCTTGTAGAGGTACTTGACGGGCTCTACGAGGCCCTTGAAGATGATGTCCTTCGGAAGGCCGCCGACGTTGTGGTGGGCCTTCACGGCCTTGTTGCCGCCGACGCCCGACTCGATGATGTCGGGGTAGATCGTGCCCTGGCCGAGGAACTCGATGTCGCCGAGCTTCTGCTTGAGGTCGCGCGCGACGTCGGCGAACACCTTGATGAACTCGCCGCCGATGCACTTGCGCTTCAGCTCGGGGTCGGTGATGCCCTTCGCCTTGTCGAGGAAGCGCTTCTCGGCGTCGATCTGGATGAGGTTGATGCCGAACTTGCCCTTGAAGACCTTCTTGACCTCCTTCGCCTCGTTGAGGCGCATGCAGCCGTGGTCCACGAACACGCACGTGAGGTTCTTGCCGATGGCCTTGTGGAGCAGCACCGCGCACACGGAGCTGTCGACGCCGCCGGACATCGCCAGCAGCACCTTCTTGTCGCCCACCTGGGCGCGGATCGCCTCGATCTCGGCCTTGATGTAGGCCTTGACGTTCAGCTTCTTGCCGACTTTCGCGGCGCGTTCCTTTTCTGCCTGATTCATCTTCTTCATTTGCTTATCCTTTTCGGTTGTTCATGAATGATTCAACGGTCAAATTTCATGTCCCTCATCTTCCTCTTGAGCCGGACGCCGTCCTTCACGCGTCCGCATTCGATGTAGACGTCCGCAAGGCCGAGCACATAGGCGCGGTCCTTCCAGCCCGTCTGCACCACCGCCTCCTCGGCGAGGCGCACCGCGCGGTCCAGATCGCGCGCCTTGCCGTTCCGCATGCTCATGAGCTTGGCCGCGCGGAGTTTCAGCGCCGGATCGCCGGGACGCCGCTTGATCAGGTCGTCCAGCACCCGCACCGCGACGTCCTCGTGCCCGCTCGCCGCGCAGCACTCGACCAGTTCCAGGCGATGGGCGTCCGTCACCGGATCGAGTTCGACTGCCCGGCTGAACACCTGGGCGGCCAATTCCATCTGTCCGCCCTTCTTCAGGCAGACGCCGTAGTTGTGCGCGATGGCGGCGTCCTTCGGGCAAATGAGCAAGAGCTTCTCATAGCACCCCAGGGCGCCCTTGACGTTGCCGGCGTCCAGGAACTGCCGCCCCTTCAGGTCGATCACGTCCACCAGCCCGCGCAACAGCGGATCGCGCGGGCTAATCGTCGCCGCGACCGCCCACCGGGCGATCGCGTTCGTTGAGACTCCCTCGCCGATGTCGTCAAACCCCGCGAGGAATTCCCGGCGCGCGGTCTGCACGGCCATGATGGCGTTCGTTGTTCCGGCGAATACCTCAGGCTCCGCATCGCCCTGCTGGAACCACGGCATGGGAGGAATGTAGTAGGGCGTGAGTACGGAAGCCCGCACGAAGGCGGCGTCTTTCTCGGACAACGTGCCGAGGGACTGACGCACTTCCGCCCAGGAAACGGTCTGCCGCTTGGCCTCGGCAACCTCCTTCAACCCCGGCTCGATCTCCACGTCGCGCCCCATGTAGCACGAGAACACGTCCGCCGGCGTGTAGATGCCCGCCGAGGCGAGCGCATCGGCGGCCCGTTCGTCGGCGAAGAGATCGTAGACCTTGTCCGCCGACACGTCCGACGCGCCCGTCACGACGTAGTCGTGCGCGCCGATGCACCACAGAAGATAAGGCCCGACTGCGGCGCGGAATGCGGAGAGAATGCCCTTCAACCGCCCGCGCGACAGGCGGCGCGCGTCGACGTGCAGCGCCACCAGCCCGCCCGGCGCGCGCATCCCGGCGATACGCGGCCAATCGTCCGCCGTCGGGAAGTCCGTTCCCGTCAACCAGTCCGGCCGAGACGCAACGAGCACGATGTCGGCCGGCGAGGCACCGTCTGCGGCCCCCAGAACCCGCAGGCCGGCCCCTTCAAAAGGTTTGCCGTAGAAGGCCGCCTCGGCGCCGGTCACGCGCACGGACTTCGCGGTGGGATTCAGAAGCATCGCGATGCAGGCCGGAAACAGACGAACCTGGCGGAACCGGTACCCCGTATCCACAGGCGGAGCGTCCGGAACCGGTGCGCGGCGGACGTACAGCCAGACGCCCAGGACGGACGCCGCGAGCACGCCGGCAAGGACTAGGTAGAGGGGCCATCTCGAGCGGGGCGGATCCGGACGGTGGTTCTTCGTGCCGGACAGCGCCTTCAGGATCTCGTCCGCGCACCGGCCCACCACGCCGCAGCGGCGCGCGACCGCCGTCCGGGCGCGTTCGCCGTATGCGGCGCGCCGCTCGGGTTCGTCGAAGAAGCGCAGGAGTTCTGTCTCCACGGACGCCACGCGCGCCTCGGGCGTATCCGCGTCGGGCGTCTGCACGAGCGCGTCCGCCGCAAGCAGGTCGCTCATCACGGGACGGAAGTTCTCCGTATACGGCCCCACGACGGTCGCAACGCCGCAGAGACACGGCTCGATCATGTTCTGCGAACCGTGTTCGCAGAGGCTCTTGCCCACGAACGCGACGGAAGAGATGCCGAAGAGCCCCATCAGCTCGCCCGTCGTATCCGCCAAGTAGACTGGTAGGGCGCGCGCCCCGCGCGCGCCGCCAAGGCACGTATCTCCACGCGACCTCCTCACGCACGCGAACCCCGCCGCGCGGATGTTCGCCTCCAC
>JAFRNO010000275.1 GCA_017430155.1 Kiritimatiellia bacterium
AGGACGTTGTTGAAGTCCTTGAGCCCGTTCTTGTAGAGGTCCTGCGAAATCGCCTCCGCCTCCTGCGCGGCCTTCACAGCGGACTCAAGCGACTGGTACCTGTGGTACTGCTGCGTGTACGCCGCGTATGCGTTGCGCGCCTCAGAGTACGCCGTCTGGAGCGCGAGCTCGTACTTGAGCAGGGCCTCGTTCATCTTCGACTCCGCCACGCGCAGGTTGGCCACCATGTTGCCGCCCTGGAAGAGCGGCCAGCTGAAGCTCGGGCCGATCGCGCCGACGAGGGCCTTGCGGTGGAAGAGGTCGCTCCACTTGTAGGACTCGAGGCCAAGCGACCCGTTGATGTAGAACTTCGGGTAGAGCAGGGACTTGGCCACGCCCACCGCCGCGACCTGCGCGGCGAGCGCGCGTTCGGTGGACTTCACGTCGGGGCGCATGCGCATGAGGTCAAGCGGGATCTCGCTGAGCTTGCGGGGGGCGACGAGCCAGTCACGCTCCGGGAGGTCGCGCAGCGTCTCGTGGAGAGCGCCGGGCATCTCGCCCGCGAGGATCGCGAGCGCGTTCATCAGCTTCTCCTCGGACGCGAGGAGCGTCGGTATTCCGGCGCGCGTCTGCTCGACGTTGTACTTCGCCTGCTTTACGGCAAGTTCGTCGCCTATGCCCGAGTCGAGGCGCGACTTGAGGATGTCGTACGTCTCGCTCTGCAGCTTGAGGTTCGCGCGCGCCACAGTGAGGCGCTCCTGCACCGTGCGGAGCTGCACGTAGGTGCTCGCGATCTCCGCGGTGAGCGACACCCAGGCGTCCGCGAGCGAATAGGCGGTCGCGTCGAGCTGGGCCTCCGCGGCCTCGTAGGCGCGGCGCGTGCCGCCGAAGACGTCGATCTCCCACGACGCGTCGAAGCCGCTGTTCCAGTGGTCGCCGTGGTAGGCCGTGCCGGACCCGCCGCGCGAACTCGTGAAGCCGTGCGCGCCCGAGCGCGTGTAGGTACCGTCCATCGTGACGCTCGGCAGGAACGCGGCGGCCGACCCCACGAGCGCCCAGCGCGCCTGCACGAGGCGTTCCTGCGCCATGAGGAAGGAGAGGTTGTTGGAGACCGCCGTCTCGACGAGGTTCGTCAGCACGTCGTCGTTGAACTGCGTCCACCAGGCCCGGATGGACTCGGCGTCGATCTCGGCGCGCGGATCCTCGTTCGTCGCCGCCGCCTTGAATTCGCCGGTCTCCGTCTTGTTCGTCGTCGGATATCCCGCGTCCGGCAACGGCACGTCGGCGGCCTGGATCTCGGGCTCCTTGTAGTCCGGCCCCACGGCCCACCAGCCCGTGCATCCGGCCACGCCCAGCGCAAGCGTGCATCCCGCGAGCTGGAACAGTCTCGCACATCTCGGCATCTTCATGTTTTTCTTTCCTTCCGTTCGGGATTGCTATTATAACACACTTTCGTTCGCTCCACGATCATTCTCCTCGCCTTTCGACCTCCAGCCACCGCATCCTGCTCCGCCAGTACGCGGCGAAAAGATGGACGGCGCGGCACGCGCCGACCTTGTCCGCCGGCACGTGCACGATCGCGTTCGCGAGGATCGCCTCCTGGAAGTCGCTCCGCTCGAACGCGTCGATCGGCACCATCAGCTGGGCGAGATGGACCTCCGCGCACCCGCAGAGCCACCGCGAGTCGTTCCCCCTGATGCTCGCGGCGCGTTCGCGCGCGATGCGCGCGCACGTGACCATTGCGCTGATGATCTTCGCGCGGTACTTCACGCTCTTCTCGATGCCGAGCAGCACCTCCAGCGACGCGTTCATCTGGTGGAGCGTGTAGCTCGGCATCCACCGGGCGACGTCCTTGTCCGCCAGGTTGCCCAGACGGCAGGAGCCGTCGAGCGCCTCCTCGCGAAGGCTACGGTAGAGCTTCGTCCACTTCTCGTCGCCGGTAATCTCGCCCGCCGCGGCGTAGACCATCGCGAGGCGCGCCGCTTCGTGCGGCATCGTCTCGCGCATCTTGCAGATGCCGCGCGGGTCGGGCGTGCCGTCGGCCTGCAGGAAGTTCCAGCCGTTCGCCTCCGTCACGTTGCGCTCCATCAGGCCCGCCACGTCGGCGAACGCTTTGCGGATCGGCTCCTTCAGCTCTTCGGGCACGAGGCCCGACCGCCAGTAGCGCCACAGGCCATGGACCCAGTGCGTCACCTGGTCGCGCGACGAGAGCCGGCAGATGGACTTCCCGTCCTCCACGCACAGCCCGCGTGCCACGAACCCTTTGTACGGATGGGCGCTGACGAGGTTGAGAAGCCCCTTCGCGATCTTCGCCGCGTCCGCCGCGTAGGCGGGATCCTTCGTCATCGCGTAGGCGTCCACGAGGCCGGAGAGCGCCACGCCGCCGGTGATCGCGCAGTCCTCGAGGCCCTTTCCGTAGCCGAGTTCCGGCTTGAGCAAGCCCCCGGGGAAGTCGCGCGCCGGCTGCACGTCCTTCGGCGCGCAGACGTAGATGCCGCCCGTCTTCGGGCTGTAGAACTCCTTCATCACGCGCTTCCAGGCGTTCTCGACCCATGCCATCTCGTCCTGTACGTCAGGACGCTTGAGCTCGTACTCCTGCATTTCGACGGCGTCGTACACGCGCACGTAGTCGACCTCGAAGAAGTCGGGCAGCTGGGCCTTGAAGAGGCGTTCGTCGGGCTTGCCCCATGTCCGGCGCCCCGCCGAAAGGCCGCCGTCGTTGCCGGCCTTGCGGTAGCCGCCCGGCTCGGTGGAGACGAGCAGGAACTGCTCGACGTGCGAGACGGGGAAGTTCTGCTCGCCCACCTTCTTGCCGTCGCAGTAGAAGGTGTAGCCCTCGGGCGTCCAGTCGCAGCCGTAGTTGTGCCAGCCGTCCGCGGTCTCCTCGTGCTTCCACGCGAAGTGGTCGAACCAGCAGGAGTTCTTCCCGTAGCCGTTCCAGCCGTTGCCGCCCACGACGATGCCGTCCGAGACCAGCCGGTAGGTTTCCATGATGTCCGTCTCGACGCCGGCGACGGCGGGATCGGGCGACGAGCCCACGCCCGGCGCCTGGAACCAGAACGCGGCGTGCCAGCCGCTGTTCTTCGGAAGGCGGCAGCGGATCTCGAAATAGCCGTACTTCTTCATGAAGAGCGGCTTGCGGTACGTGCCGAACGGCCAGAATCCGGAGGAGTCCTTCGGAATGTCGTACGTGAGCGAGCCGGTCTGGAGGTGCGGCGAGCAGAAGTCGTCACCCTTGCGGAGAAGGTGGAGCTTCACCGTCTCACCCG
>JAFRNO010000276.1 GCA_017430155.1 Kiritimatiellia bacterium
CTGCCAGCTCTTCTGGGCGGGGCCCGGACGCATGGTGGCGGAGGTCTCCTCGGCCATGCTGCCGGTGACGGTGGACGGCGCGTTCCACGACTACCGCTTCCCCGTGGGCGCGAACCGCAACTGGCGCGGCCGTATCAACCACTTCCGCTTCGATCCGACGCAGGCGGAAGGCCTGCGCGTGACGATTGAATCCGTCCGCCTTGCGCCCCGCGCACAGTGAAGGTAGAATCCATGACGAAGTCCGGTCTCGTTTCCCTTGCGCTGGAACTTCCTCCGCACGCGCCGCTCTTCGTCCGCTGCTTCAAGTGATGAAGACGCGAGGATTTGAACGGAGGATGCTATGACAAGGAAGACGTTTTTAGGCGGATTCGGCGCTGCCTTCGGGAGCGCGGTGCTGCCGGCGACGGCGTTCGCCAAGGCGGGCGAGCCCATCATGCGCTTCGGCGTGGCGAGCGACGTGCACATCGCCGTCGGCTGGAAGGAGGGCGGCGACCCCGAACGCCTCGGACTTCGCAGCCAGCCGTACTTCCTGGAGAAGGCGCTCCGCTGGTTCGACGCGAACAAGGCCGATGCGGTGGTGTTCTCCGGCGATATGGCGCACACGGGGCGCATGGAGGAGCTGGAGAAGCTCGTCGAGGTCTGGAACAAGGTGTTCCCCGGCATGAAGCGGTCCGACGGCGAGAAGGTCGAGCGCATGCTCGTGACCGGCAACCACGAGATCGGGCAGTGGCCGGGACTTTGGAGCCGCTACACCGACGAGCAGCTGCGGAAGATTCGGTTCGACTACGACAGGGAACACATCAACGCGAACTGGCGGAAGCTCTTCGGCGAGGACTACCAGCTCATCTGGAAGCGTGAGGTCAAGGGCATCACCTTCGTCGGCGCGCATTATCCACGTGGCACGGATTACCAGAAAGGGTGGCACCGGCCGGACTACAGCGGATTCTTCGCCGCCCATGCGACGGAGCTGCGCCAGGGCAAGCCGTTCTTCTTCGTCCAGCACGGCCATCCGGCCCACACATGCTACGGCGAGGACGCAAGAGGTGCCTGGCCTGACCGCTCCATGCACAGGATACTTGCGGACTTCCCGAACGCCGTCTCACTCTCCGGGCATTCGCATAACACGCCGATCGACGATCGCAGCGTCTGGCAAGGTGGCTTCACCTCAATCGGCTGCGGCGCGGTCGCGGAGGCGGGGCCCTCTTATCGGGTCTTCAATTACGACAACGGCGGCGCGCCGTATTGGCCGAGCTACAAGAACCAGCGCATGCTCTGTCCGCCCCAGACGGGCAACGACGGGCGCAACTGCGTGTTGTTCGAGGTCTATTCCGACCATCTCGTGATGAAGGCTTGGTCGCTGTCGTTCGACTGTCCGCTCTGCGAGGACCGCGCGATCGCGCTGCCGCCGATTCCCGGCGGCGAATACGACTTCACCCGCCGAGCGGAGAGCCGTCCTGCGCCGCAGTTCCCGTCCGACGCGAAGGCGACGGTTGAGTTCGCGGTGAATCCTCAATACTGCGGGCCCGGGCTCAAGGGCAAGCCGTGCGCGGTCGTGAAGTTCCCCTGCGCGCGTCCGCAGGAGGGCGGCGGCAAGGTGTTCGACTACGTGATCAACGCGCTTGTGGACGGACGCCAGATTCTGCGTACCTACATCCTCAATCGTGGGTATTACCTGCCGGGCGACCGGTCGTTCACCGAGGGTGTCTCGATCCTGGGGCGGCACGAGCTGCCGAAGGGCAGGGAGGTCGTGTTCTCAATCACGCCGCGCGACTGCTACCGCGTGTGCGGCGATGAACTGCTGACGGCGCCGATTGTCGTGAATCCATAAGATTTCCCGCAGATGCGGCGGAATCTGCTATAATAACAGCCATGGAGAACAAGAAACAGATCAGGATGCTCACGACGGGGATGCACGTGTTCCCGGTTCTGCGGCGCAACGAGAAGGCGAAGTACGTCGACAAGACGGCACTTCTCCACACGCTGTGCAACGACGTGGACCAGCAGCTCTTCATCTCGCGTCCGCGCCGTTTCGGAAAGTCGCTCATGCTCTCCACGCTGAAGGCGATGTTCGAGTGTCGCCGCTAACTGTTCGAGGGGCTTGCCATCGACTCACTCCCGTGGGAGTGGGATAAGCCGTTTCCCGTCCTTGACTTCACGATGGCGAGCGCGACGGGGACGACATACGAGGATTTCCGCGGCAACCTGCGCGGTTTGGTCAAGAGCCTCGCCGCGAACCACGAGGTTCCCTTCAACGACGGGGAGACGACCGAGAAGAATTTCGAGGACCTGATCCAGGCCGTGGCGAACAAAAGCGACAGGAAGCAGGTCGTGGTCCTCATCGACGAGTACGACGAGCCCGTGGCCGAGTTCCTGGACGACCTGCCGACCCTGGACAAGGTTCGCGCCGATCTCCACGCATTCTACGAGAAGCTGAAGATCAACGCGGGCTTTATCCGCTTCCTGCTGATGACGGGCGTGACGAAGTTCACGAAGCTTTCGATATTCTCCGGCATGAACCACCTGAAGGACCGCTCGATGGACCCGCGTTTCGCGACGCTTCTCGGCTACACGCCGGCGGAGCTGGACGGCCCGCTCAGGGAGAACGTGGAGGCGTTCGGCGAGATGAACGGAATCGACTTCGCGGCGGCGAAGGCGAAATTGCTTGAATGGTATGACGGCTACCGCTTCTCGCCGGATTCCGTGGAAAAGGTCTGCAACCCCGTCTCGCTCGGCTGCGCGCTTGAATCCGGTAAGCTGAATAACTATTGGGAGTCCACAGGGGCTTCGAGGATGATCCTGAACCGCCTTGCGCGGGTCGATAAGATCATCATCGACTATGAGGCGTTGGTTGTGCGGCCGATCGTCCTGGACGTGTGCGACGCCGAGACCCTTCCCGTCGAGTCGCTCCTCTACCAGGGGGGCTATCTCTCCATCAAGGGCGTGAGGAAGAGCGGCATGCTCGAGCTGGGCGTACCGAACAAGGAGATTCGCTCGTCGCTGCGCGACTGCTACATCGCGCGCGTCCTCGCCTCCTCCTCCGAGGACTGGTTTGCGCGGTTGGACGATATCAAGACCGAGGTCGAGGAGTCCGGCATCGAGACGTTCCTCAAACGCAACCTCCGCGCCCTCTTTGCGAAAATCCCGCACGAGTGGAAGATTGAGAACGAATCCGAGGCCAAGCGCTATTTTCTCCTTTCGCTCAGTCTTTTGGGCGCGGACGTGTCCGGTGAGCGGCAGAGCGCGCGCGGGCGCGCGGATGCGATCCTCAAGGACAAGAGCGGCGTCTATGTGTTCGAGTTCAAGTACGGCATGTCGTCCGAGGAAGCCATCGAGCAGGCCCGCACGAAGGACTATGCGGGCCCCTGGCTCGACGGCGATCCTCCCGTGTTCCTCGTGGGCGTGAATTACGACCCAGAGAAACGCGGCATTGACGATCCGCGTATTGAGCCGGTGGCCGTATGACCACGCGTCGGATCTGGACTTCGAGGTGACGATTGCCGCGCTGAAGGACGACTGGTGGCAGGCGGCCTATCTCTACAGGCGCTGGATCTGGAAGAGCCTAATTCTCGCTCCGCGTACGTTCAGGCGCCTTTGATTCGCACGAGTTCGTACGGGGCGAGGACGAGGACGGCGGTCTTGTCCGTGCCGTAGACGCGGTAGACGACGCGCTGTTCGCGGTCGGTGAGGTTCGCCGCCAGCAGGACGACCTTGCCGTCCGACGTGCGCCACCAGTTGCCGCGCACGTCCGCCATCGTGGCAAACTTGCTCGGCGGCAGCTTGTAGGCGGGGTCGTAGAGGCTGTGGTGGGGGCGCCGTCCGAGCCATTCGTACGTCGTTTTCCCGACGGGTTCCGCGAAGCGCAGTTCGTCGAGCAGGTTGCCGTAGGCGAGCGCGTCGAGGTTCTTCTGGCGGAAGGCGCAGAGCTGGTTGAGGATCGCGCACTTGTCGGGCTTGTCGAGGATGTCGGGCAGGAACCAGCCGAGCGCGTTGCCCCAGAGAAGCTCGCGCGTCTGGAGCGCGCGGAAGGCGGCGGGGTCGTCGTCGTTGTTCTCCGGGCTGCAGAAGTAGGTGGTGTAGCCGGAGTAGACGGCGTTGTGGAAGGGGACGTCCTTCGGGTCGCGCACGACCACCTGCAGGTAGCCGTCCACCATGTTGAGGCACATCTCGCCGGAGCCCTCGGTGGTGATGAACGCGCCCTTGGCGTTCCACGCGCGGTGGATGGGCTCCATCATCTTCTCGTAGCCCTCGCGCCACCACGTGCCGCCGCCGAGCGGATGACCGTGCGCGGGATCGTAGCAGGGAATGGCGGGCGCCGCGCCGATCTGGTCGATGA
>JAFRNO010000277.1 GCA_017430155.1 Kiritimatiellia bacterium
CGTAGGTGCTGGCCGTCACGCCCCCGGCGTCGACGATGACGTCCGTGGCGACGCCTTCCCCGGCGGGCTTCATCTCCGCGTACGAGCCGTCAGTCCACGGCACGAGCGCGCTGCCGTCCCACCAGTTCGCGGCGGACGCGCTCCACTCGCCCGTCGCGCCTTGCCACTCGTAGTTCGCCCACGCAGCGCCCGCGACGCCGGCGACGATCAGTCCAATGCAAAAACGATTCTTCATGTTGTTCTCCTGCCTAAATCTGCTCTTTTCCACCCGTGGACACGTCTTTCCAAGGACGGAAAGCTATCCACGGATGATTTCGTTGTTCATTTGTGGTTATGTTATCACAATCCCGGCACGGACACAAGGCGGAAATTTTGGTATACTTGCGCCATGGCAGAAAAGGACGACAACTTCTCCGTTCCCGGCCTTTCGCGGGGCATCCGCATCATGGAGCTTCTCGCCCAGCGGTCGGACGGACTCAACCAGACCGAGATCGCGCACGCGCTCGGCATTCCCTTCGCCAGCGTTTCGCGCATCACGCTCCAGCTGGAGGAGATGGGCTACCTGCGGCGCGACCCCGAGTCGAAGGCATTCCGACTCACGATGAAGATGATGGTCGTGGGGCAGCGGGCCATGCTCGGCGCCGACATGCTGGAGCTGGCGATTCCCGTCATGCGCCAGCTGCGCGACGAGCTGCACGACACGGTCGCCCTCGGCGTGATCCAGGGCACGAACGTGGTCGTCGTCGAGTCCGTGCCCGGCACGCACCCCTTCATCTTCACGCTCAACCCGGGCTTCACCGGCCAGATCCACGTCACCGCCCCCGGGAAGGCCATCCTGGCCTGGTATGACGACGCCCGCCGCGACGCGCTCCTGGCGCGCATGAAGTTCAAGCGCTACAACGCGCGCACCATCACGAGCCGCACGGCGTTCGTGAAGGAGCTGGAGCTCACCCGCCGACGCGGCTGGGCGCTTGACAACGCAGAGGAGTACGACGGCGTCTACTGCATCGCCGTCCCCATCCTCGACCGCACGAACTTTCCGCTCGCCGCCATCTGGGTGACGGGGCCGATGAACCGCGTCCCCAGCAGCCGCTATCCCGCCATCGCCGCGCGCCTGAACGCGCTGGTCGGCACGATCTCCGCCGCCCTCGGGCATGTTCCGGAAGAGCATTGACACGTTTATCATCACCTCCGACTAAAAGGAAAAGCCATGAAAAAGAAGATTCTCGCAACCGCCGTGTTCGCCGCCTGCAGCGCGGCGCAGGCCGCCGTCGTGCGGCCCAAGAACACGGACGACATCCTCGTCAACCCCGACATGGGACTCGTGATGTTCCACTACTCGAACCGGCAGTGGGCGTACGGCCAGCTGCAGGAGCGCGGCGACGTGCTCGACTGGTTCCCCGGCGTCTCCACGATCTACTTCCGCCTGCCGTGGTGCCTCCTGGAGCCGCAGGAGGGACAGTACCGCTGGGACATCATCGACAGCTACGCCGCCCCGTGGATCGCGGCCGGCAAGCAGATCGGCTTCCGCGTGACCTGCTGCGAGTCCCGCTACACCTACGCGACGCCCGAATGGGTCAAGGACGCCGGTGCCAAGGGCTGGTTCTTCAAGATGAAGATGGCCAAGATCTACGGGAAGGTGCCGCCAGGCGCGGAGACCGACATCTGGGAACCCGACTACGGCGATCCCGTGTTCCTCAAGAAGCTCGAGAACTTCCTCAAGGCCATGGCGCGCCGCTACGACGGCAAGTCCTACGTGGCGTTCATGGACATCGGGACGATCGGCATGTGGGGCGAAGGCCATACCCGCGCCTATGAACGCGAGATGAAGGCGCAGGGACGCGACCCACGCGAGGCGTTCCATCTCCACTACGAGCTTCATAGACGCCTGTTCCCCAACACGACGCTGCTTTGCATCGACGACCAGGCCGGTTCGTCAGATCCTCGCCCTGCGGCGGAGGTCCCCCTCATGAAGCAGGCGCACGACCTCGGCTTCGGCTTCCGCGACGATTCGATCCTCGTGTTCACTCCTGAGATGATTCCCGCGCGGCTCAAGCCGCACCCCTGGTGGTTCCACGCGAACTGGGCCGACTACTTCGCCCCCGCCGCGCCCGTCTTCGTGGAGCACGAACACTACAACCTCTCGCGCGACCGCGGCGCGTGGAGCGACGAGAAGCTCGTCGAGTCCGTCGAGGCCTACCACGCCACCTGGCTCTCCCTGCACGGCTGGCCGAAGGAGATCTACGACAACTCGAAGAACGCCTACGCGCGCGCCGCGCGGCGGATCGGCTACCGCTTCGAGCTGCGCGAGGTGGACTACCCCGAGACGGTCAAGCTCGGCCAGCCCGTCACGGTCAAGTCCACGTGGGTCAACGTCGGCGTCGCCCGACGCTACAAGGGCGCCACGCTCGCGTGGTCGCTCGTGGACGACAAGGGCCGCGTGGCGTGGGTCTCCACGGACGACGACTACGACTTCGCGGACGCCCTGCCGGCGGTCGGCGGCACGGAGCATCCCGTGTCGCGCGCGACTACCTGCACGTTCGGCTGGACGGGCGAAATCCCGCAGATCAACGACGGCGTGTGGGTCTACACGGTCCACAACAAGATCGGCAACTACGCCACCGACACGCGCGTGCCCACGCTGGCGCCCGGCACCTACACGCTCTGCGCGTCGCTCGGCGACCCCGACGGCACGCCGCGCCTCGCCCTTCCGCTGAAGGGCGGACAGGACCGCCGCTATCCCGTCGGCAAGATCGTCGTCACCGAATGACGCGCCGCACCTACCGACGCGTCTCCGCCACGGGGTTCGCGAGCGTGTAGAAATAGCCGTCCTCCGCGCCGACGAGGAGCTCGGGCAGACCGTCGCCGTCGAAGTCGGTCCACGTGGGGCAGCTCGTGTGGCCCTGCAGGCGTTTCTCGCCCATAAGCCAGGCGTTGCGGAAGCGCCACACGCCCTCGGGACGCAGGCCGAGCTGCTTGTAGAGGAACGCGTTGCGGTCGTTGATCGCGATGTCGAGCTTGCCGTCGACGTCCCAGTCCACGAAACAGAGCTTCCGCCGCCCGCTTGCGCCCGCCGTCTTGTCCGACAAGCGGTAGAGGTGGCCCTTGCCGTCCGCGAACACGCGGCGCGGTGCGAGGAGGACGAGTCGTCCGTCCGCCCCGCGCGCCCGTTTGAAGAGGCAGAGGTAGCCCTCCTGGTCGAGCATCACGAGGTCCGTGAGGCCGTCCTTGTCCCAGTCGATCGCGACAGGCGACGTGCGCCACTGCGTGAGGAGCGCCTTGCCCTGCGGCTTGCGCCAGCCCCACGCGAGCGCGGGCTGCGCGCCGTCCCATTCCACCTCCACCGGACGCGCGGGCTCGAGGTCGAGCGTGCCCGTGCGTCCCGGATTGCGGTACCAGATCACGTCGCCGAAGATGGAGTTGCACACGATGTCGAGATGCCCGTCGCCGTCCCAGTCTGCCACCGACAGCACCGTGTAGCCCCACTTCGCCTCGCACGGGCCCTGAATTGACCCGTTCGCCCCGGCCTGGATGCGGATCGTCTGGCCGCCCGCCGAGAGCAACTTCGGCTCGGCCCAGCGCGGCTTCGCCACACCCGGTCCCGACAGGTTCTCGATGAAGGCGATGTAGCCGGCCGAATTGCCCGCGATCACGTCCCAGTCGCCGTCGCCGTCCCAGTCGCACGCGAATGGCGTGGCGAGCGCGCCAAACTTCACGCAGTCCGCCTCCTGACGGAAGTAGTACGGCTTCTCGAAGACGGGCATCCCCTTCTCCAGACGCCCCGTGTTGCGGATGAACGCCACGCGTCCATCCTCGTCGCCGCAGATGATGTCGAGCCGGCCGTCGCCGTCCCAGTCCACGGCGGACGGCGTGATCATCTGCAAGTCCATCGCGAGCTTCTTTCCGTCCGCCGCCATCAGCGTGCGACCGGTCATGAACCGCGGCGCGGCGCGCGTGCCGACATTCTCGAAGAACGTGAAGTCGTCCATGAACGAGCCGCAGATGAGGTCGAGGTCGCCGTCGCCGTCCCAGTCTGCCGCCATCGGCATCGGGTTGCCGTACACCTCCAGCGGCGCGCCGTTTGGCAGCCCCAGGTTGACGACCCGCACCTGCTCGGCAGGCGCGTACTCCGCGTCCGGCCCCTCGCCTTTGACGTGGCGGCAGAGGTAGAGGAGGCCGCGCAGCGGTCCGTTCGTCCAGCTACCGTGCGCGTCGTAGGCGTTCGCCCAGCCGTAGTCCGTCCAGTCGCCCACGCCCACGAGGATGTCCTCCGCGCCGTCGCCGTCCCAGTCCACGAAGCGCCACGTGTTGCCGCGCACCTTGTTCGGATGGACGTTCGTCGGCAAACCCTTCACGGGCACGGCCTCGCCGCAGATGTCGGCCTGCGGGTTCCAGACCGCGTAGCCGGGACGCGTCACGACGGGCCTTCCCCTATAGGACGTCACGACAGTGTTGCCATATCCCTTGCCGAGCCGCTTCGCCTTCTTGAAGACGGGCTTCGCGTTCTTCTCGCCCTTCGGCGTCGCGTTCTCAAAGAAGTACGTGCCGTTGTACGGCGTGTCGGGACAGCTCACCACCAGGTCCAGGTCGCCGTCGCCGTCGTAATCGAACGCCATCGGCCACGCCCAGAGGCCCACGCCGAGGAAGCTCGTTGCTCCGGGGTTATTGTAGGGCATCCGCTCGAAGTCGCGGGGCGTCTTGCCCGGTTCCGGCAACGCGATCTCGCACCATACGATCTGCGCCTTGCCGTCGGGATTGGCGGAAAAGCCGATCTCGTTCTCGCCCGGCTTGAGCGCGCACCCGGGGAACATCCAGCGCACGGCGCTTTTCGCGAGTCCGCCGCCGTAGGGCCGCGCGTTGGAGAGACGCTCGGGTTCGCCGACGGCGGCGACGCCGTTGAGCGTCACCGACGGCGGCAACCGCGGATTTGCGCCGGCGAAACCCGCCACCACGTAGGCAAACGCATCATTCTTCCCGCGCGCCGCGCGCGTCACGAGCGTGCGCGGACGGTCGAGCGTGACGGGCAACTGGCGCGGCCGGCACTTGCCCTTCGCGGCGATGTCGTGGTACGAGACGATGAAGCGGCGCGAGAGTTGTTCCAACCGCTCCGGCTGGAGCGAGCGCGAGTAGATTTCGTTGCGCGCCGCCGCGTCGAGATACGGTACGTTGAAGAAATAGAACCCCTCCGGGTTCGCGTGCACGGCGCACCAGCCGTGCCGCACGGGCATGTTCTCGCCGTTCGCCATCAACTTGAAGGATTCGTTCGCGGGCATGCAGGCAAACGGAATGTCCGTACCTGGCAGGACGGTGACCGAGGAATTCGCACTGCGGATGCGCGCCTGCCAGTTCGCGATGTCGAAGTCGAAGTTCGACGCGGAGTAGGCGTTGCACACCGTAATGATGTCCACAAGGCCCTCCTTCGCCCACGTCTCGGGGTCGTAGCCGAGGTGGCGTGCGAGCGCGTACACGGGCGGGATACGCACCGCAATCCGCACGGGATGCCCGCGACGCTTCGCCGCCGCGTCGGCGCGCTGCCGTACGCCGCGCATGAAATCGGTCAAAACATGCGAGAGACTTTCCTCTTTGCCGAGCGTGAGGTGCTTCTCGAAGCGCAGCCAGTCCAGCTCGATGCCGTCGGCGTCCCAGCGGTCGAGGATCTCGTCCACCATCGCGTAGGCGTGCCGACGCACTTTCGCGTATTTGTAGTTGAACGCATGCTCGTTCCAGCTCGGCTTCTGCTCGGGGCGCTTGAGGTGGAGCTCCGGGTGCTCGGTCCAGAACGACTCGGTGCGGAAGTAGTTCGACACGGAGCAGAAGTGGATGTCGTTCATGCGCATGGAAATCCACGGCGACACGCCCTTCTCGCGGCAGCGGCGCGTCCAGATCGCGTAGGGGTCCACGCCCGCGTCGCTCATCTTCTTCGCGTTGACGCACCAGGCGTTGTTCGTGGCGGGCGAACCGTCGCGCTCCACGCCCTCCAGCCCCTTCCAGATGGGTTCCCACGCCTTGGAGTCGTAACTCGCGCGCTGTCCGCACACGCACATGAAGAAGTGCGTCACGCGTCCGCCGTCCACCACGGAGTCGAGGTACTTCTCGCACGCCTCGGCGGTGGTCTTCTCGATGTTCCCTGGGAGATCGGCGCACTTGAAGTAACGGTCGTTGTCCTCGTTGATCACAAGCCACGGCTTGGGCGGCACCGCGCCCGGAGCCAGCGGCGCGCGCGGCGCGGCAAACGCGGCGCACGAAAGAGCGGCGGCAAGCGCCAGCAGGATTTCTTTTCTCATGTTTTTACCTTTCTTCACATCTTCTTCAATCGGCGAGTCCATCGTCAATAGACGAGCGAGCGGAAGTCTTTGATCCGGTGGAACGTGATCATGTCGCCGTTATGCGGCGACTTGGCCTGCGGAGTGCCGGAGCGTGAAAGCACCACGAGGTCGTCGCCGTCAATCGCCATCGAGGCGTAGTGCCGCGACTCCGGTACGGTCGCTCCGGCCGCCACCAGTCCCGCGAAGCACCAGTCCACCATGTTCCGGGAGAAGGAAAGCTGCATGCGCTGCCGTTCGTCGTACGGCAGGTTGTAGCGCCGCGCGGGCATGCGGTCGTGGCGGCAGAGCGTGTCGGTCGCCTGCGTGGAGAGGAGCCAGTAGAGCTTCGTCTTGTCGTCCCACAGCACGTGGAAACGCATCTGCCCGCCGGGGAAAGGCAGGAAGAGCATCTTGCGTCCGGACGGCGCGCATTCGAGGGACGTCTTCATCGTGCCGTCGGGATTCTCCACCACCTTCGCCATCGCCGCGTACCCGGCGCCGCCCGTGTTGGCGCGCATGAAGAGGTGGAACGTGTTACCGGCGGGATCGAACCAGACATGGTCGGGATCCATGATCTGCACGACGTTCGTCTCCAGCCACCCGATCGGCTGGGATCGCGCCACCCCCTTGGGGATCTTCGCCTTCTTCGGGCTCTTCACGCCCGGACAGAACGCCGTGAACGCCGTATACCACGGGATGCCCACGTAGTCGAGCTCGGGATCGGGATTGCCGTCGAAGATCGAGTCGAAGCAGAACGAGTCGGCGAACGTCCAGCATTCGCGCTTCAAGAGGTCGTCCGTCTCTTTCGCGCGCATCAGGACGGGCTCAATCCGGTTCACCCCCCAGCCGAAATTGCTGCCGTCCGGCGACGGAACGCGCCGTTCCATCACGAGATAGACGTTGCCTTTCGCATA
>JAFRNO010000278.1 GCA_017430155.1 Kiritimatiellia bacterium
TTCGGCCCGATCATCGGCACGATGTTGCTGTTGAAGTAGGGGTGAAGGTTGATGACCGAAATGAAGGACAGAGGACAGAAGACGGAGGACAAAGGATGGAACCACAATCCTTTGTCTTTTGTCCTCTGTCCTTTGTCCTCAAACAAGTGCGAAAGGTAAGCTCATGAAAAAGCTCATATTTTGCCTCACGATTCTGGCCTCTCTGGCGGCGTTTGCCGGCAGCGCGGGGGCTGAGGGGACGGATTGGGTCGTGACGGCCGCGGCGGGCGAATCGTATACGAACAGCACGGCCGTCGGCGACTACGCGCGGCTCGTGAAGCGCGGCGCGGGCGAGGTTGTGCTGACGGCCGCCACGACGGCGTTCGCCGGCGAGGTGCTGGTGGCGGAGGGCACGCTCGCCATCACGGACCTCAAGGCCGTGGGCGCGTCCTCTCCCGTCACCGTCGAGGACGGCGCGACGTTCTGGATTCGAACCCCTCACACGGGCGCGCAGAGCGCGCCGCTCTTCAACACGCACAAGATCACCATCTCGGGCCATGGCGTGGACGGCGGCGGCGCGCTCCGCTACACGCAGACGAGCGGCAGCGGTATGGCCGACAACATGTTCGGCCACATCGTCCTCGCCGCCGACGCGACCATCAACGCTGCCAGCCGCTGGGGCATGGACGTCGAGAGCTACCGCCTCGACCTGAACGGCCACACGCTCACGCACAAGGGCGGCTACACCATCCTCTACAACACGATCACGGCCGGCACGCTCATGCACTCGACGGGCACGCTGACGTTCCAGAGCACGGCCAACTTCCCGGACGGCACGAACACGACGGTCGTCATCACCAACTCCGGCACGCTCGCGTTCTGGGCCCAGCGGGCCAATCGCCCGATCCAGGCCGCCGTCCGGCTCAACACGGGGCGCACGATCCGGACCGACTCCGGCGCGGACAACACCATCAGCGGCCCCCTGCACGTCGCCAAGCACGGTTCGCCCACCAACGGGCCGACCGACGCATACATTGATGTCAGCACGCAGTACAACAACACGGCCCTCCACCTCAACGGACCGCTTACGAGCGACTACGGTCTCGGCTACAACTACCATTGCCGCCTCGTCATGAACGGGGGCGGCACGCTGTGGCTCAACGGCCCCGTCGACTTCGAGGGCAACGTGTATCCGCGTTGCGGCTGGCTGTGCATGACGAGCGCGGCGACGCGCGTGTTCCGCAACGGCGTCTCGATCAAGAACAGCAAGGTGTGGCTGGCGGACGGTGCGTTCCGTTCCGGATTCCTGCGCGTCCCGAACGGCGGTAACGCATTGGGACTCTTCCGTCAGACGGGCGGCACGCTCTCGAACGGCAGCGATGCGCCACGCATCGGCGAATCGGACAAAAGCTACGGCTGGTACGTGCTGGAAGGCGGCACGGCGAATCTCGGGAGCCTGATCCTGATGGGCGAACACCCAGGCAGCTACGGCGTGATCCGGCAGAAGGGCGGCCTCATGAAGTCGTACCGGTCCGATGCGGGCGGCACGCTCTACATCGGGCAGAAGGGCGAAGGCCTCTTCATCCAGACGGGTGGCACGAACTATTCTTACGCCGTCAAGGGCGGACAGGACCTCCGCACCATCATGAACGTGACGAACGGCGTGAGCGAGGCGACGATCTCCGGCACGGGCAC
This sequence comes from Kiritimatiellia bacterium, assembly GCA_017430155.1. Taxonomy (GTDB): domain Bacteria; phylum Verrucomicrobiota; class Kiritimatiellia; order RFP12; family UBA1067; genus RUG572. The sequence goes on from JAFRNO010000278.1 coordinate 1,675, forward strand.
GCTTTTCCGCGCGGAGGGCTTCTCGATGGGCTGGAACCTCAGCCTCTGCACGAACATCCTCAACATCAGCGACGGCGCGATGTTCATGGCCAACCGCTTCAGGCGCCACGAGGGCGTGCGGGCCGGGTCGTTCTCCTGCGTGAACGCGGACGGCGGCATCATGGCACCGACGTTCGGCTGGGGATGGGGCGCCGCGAACCCGGGGACGGCGAACTTCTTCCCGCGCAGCCCCGACCACTTCGTGCTGTGGGACAAGGGCCTGGTATTCGATACGTCACATACGGACATGGCGCAGGGCTCACTCGCCAACAGCCAGCCGTCCTTCTGGTTTGAGGCCCCTACGGGCAAGGGATTCGATTCCATTTCGCTCCCCACGGACAGCGCCTACGTGCCGGCCAACTACTACGGCGTCGCGCGCGTTGTGTTCGAAAGCTCGACGGGTTGGGGCGCGAGCGCGTACGCGGAGTACGACTATGACACGAAGAAGCACATGAAGATCGTGATTACCTCGCGCGGGTGCGACTACGGCGACGACACGAAGGTGTACCTTGAAAGTCCCAACCGGCAAACGCGCTACGCCTGTGCGTTTACGCTCTCCGACAACGCGGGCCACGGCGGTCCGCTCATCAAGCGCGGCCCGGCCGACCTCTACCTGTACGCCACCAACACGTACGCGGGCGGCACGATCGTCGAGCAGGGGCGGCTGATCTTCAGCAGCCCGTGGACGGTGCCGTCCAACTCGGTCATCCGCGTGGAGGCGGGCGCGACGGCGAACTTCAACGGCAACGCCGCCACGATCGCGTCGTTCGCGGGGCCGGGCCAGACGGCGAACGGCAACGTGACGGTCACGGATTCCGTGAAGGCGTCCTGCGCCGATCTTTTCGCGAACAAGCACGCGACGTTCGGGAACGCGCTGACGTTCGCCGACGGTGCCGTGTTCGAGATCACGGACCCGGAGAACCTGGAGACCTACAAGAACCACGGTTCCGTGATGGCGTTCACGGCCGCGTCGGTCAACGGCACGCCGACCTTGCGCATCCCGGACGCCTACACGGGTTCGACGAAGTGGGCGCTCTTCAAGAGTGGCGCGGGTTCCTACAACTTCGGTCCGGTCATCGGCACGCTGCTGCTGCTGAAATAGAGGATGGTTGATGGTTGTGGAAAAGGACAGAGGACAGAAGACGGAAGACAAAGGATGGAACCACAATCCTCTGTCTTTTGTCTTCTGTCCTCTGTCCTCTGTCCTCTGTCCTCTGTCCTTTGTCCTCAAACAAGTGCGAAAGGTAAGTCAATGAAAAAGATTGCCTGTCTCGGTGCGATGATGGTGGCGTTGGCGGCTATGGCCGAGGTCGTCCCGTCCTATGACGTGATCGTGGCGGGCGGCGGGCCGGCCGGCATCGGCGCGGGATACGTCGCCGCCTCGCGGGGCGCCAAGACGCTTGTCCTGGAGAAGAGCGGACGTCTCGGCGGCATGGGCGTGTCCGCCCTCGTGAGCCCGTTCTCGTTCTGCACGGTGAGCCCCATCGCGAAGGACATCGCGAAGAGGATCGGCTTTGAGCACAGCGTGGACTTCCACCTCGCGGACGTGCGCGCGTACGACCTCCTGAGGGAGGTGGGCGCGGACGTGATGCTCCATGCGGACGTGCTGGGGCCGGTGATGGAGGGGAATCGCGTGACGGGCGTGCGCGTCCAGTGCGCCGAGGGCGAGCGCACGTTCAGGGCGAAGGTCGTAATCGACGCGACCGGCAACGGCGTGGTGGCCGCGGCGGCGGGCGTCCCGTACGAGGAGGGGCGTCCCGGCGACGGACTTGTCCAGCCCATGAGCATCATGTTCACCGTGGGCGGATTCGACCCCGCGAGGCGGTTCAAGTGCTATTCGGAGGAGGACGCCCGTTCGAAGCGCTGTCTCGTCAACGGACGGAAGTGGGAGGACATCGTGCAGGACGAGATCAAGGCGGGGCGCCTTCCGCCGGAGGTCGGCGTGATCCGCCTCTATCCCGGCCGCGAGAAGGGCCTGAACGTCGTCAACGCGACGCAGGTGAACGGTCTCTTCGGCTCGCGCTCCGCGGACCTCACGAAGGCCGAGATCGCCGCGCGCAAGCAGGCCGCGCAGATCGTCGACGTGATGCGCCGCCACCTGCCCGGCTACGAGAACGCCTGCATCGCCGAGATGCCGGCCGTCGTCGGCGTGCGCGAGACGCGCCGCTTCGAGGGCGTGGACCGGCTCACGACCGAGGACGTCCTCTCCGGCCGCACGCGCGAGGACGCGATCGCGCGCCGCTGCTCGTTCGTGATCGACATCCACAACCCCGCCGGGGCGGGTCAGGCCGACGGACACGACAAGGCCGTCACCGGCGGCGCGCGCCGCGTGAAGCCGTACGACATCCCCTACGGCGCGCTCGTGCCGAAGAAGGTGGACGGCCTGCTCTTCTGCGGCCGGTGCCTCTCCGCCTCGCACGAGGCCCTCGCCAGCTGCCGTGTGATGGGGAACGCGATGGCGACGGGCGTCGGCGCGGGCGCGGCAGCCGCGCAGGCCGTCAAGGAGGGCATCGACGTCCGCGCGGTGGACGCCCGGAAACTCAATCTTTTCAAATAGGATTTTATGGTAGTGGAAAAGGACAGAGGACAGAAGACGGAGGACAAAGGATGGGACCACGATCCTTTGTCATTTGTCCTTCGTCCTTTGTCCTCAAACAAATGCGAAAGGTAAGCCAATGAAGAAGATTGTCTGTTTGGGCGTGATGATAGCCTCGCTGGCGGTGTCCGCGGAGACCGTGATCTGGTACCGGTTCGACGACCAGGAGCCGCTGACGCGCACGGCGGCGGGCGTGTACGTGACGAACTGCGTGGCGGCCACCTACCCCGCCCACCCGCGCACGATCAACGGCAACACCTACAACGACGGAAATGAAACCTCGCCAATGGAAGGCTACCTGCCCACCTACACGAACTCCGCGCCGCCGAGTTACGGCGTGTACGACCCCGTGACCGGTACGCGTGTCGCGAACCGCGGTTGCCTCCATTTCCACACGACGGGCAGCGATGATCGGAACGGCGGCTTGCTGCGCGTGAATCAGGACGCGACGCTGAATGCGCTCACGAACCTCACGCTGGAGGCATTCGTGCGCATTCCCACCAACGTGCAGATCACCAGCAGCTACATGCGCCCCATCATTTTGAAGGCACATTCAAGTAACCAGGGCGTATGGGGTCTGCACGTGTTCGAGTCCAATCTCTTCTATCGATGCACATTTCTCCTTGATGACAACACGACGGTCGTGCACGGATGGGGAAACGGCGCGAAGTCTGTGCGTATCGACGACGGGCGTTGGCACCATCTGGCTCTCACAGTCAACTTCGGCACGAAGAAGGTCTACTCGTACGTGGACTATGTCCGTATTTCCATGCATGACATGAACGCCAAGGCCGTCGGCTTCTACCATCCGAGCAATAGTCCGCTTCTGATCGGTGGCAACGCCAACCATTCGACGCGCCGCCACAACGGCGAGATTGACGAGGTGCGCATCTCGGACGAGGCGCTGCCGCCCGAGAAGTTCCTGCGCTACATTCCGATGCGAGAGATTGACGCCGACACGATGTACTACCTGCCGTTCGACGGCGGCGCGGCGGACTGGTTCAGCAAGACGGCGCTGCCGCTCAACGCCGCGACGAACGCGCCGGGCGGCATCACCATGGAAAAATACGCAGGACCTGAACCGGCATCCGCCACCAATGGCGTCCCCGGCTCCAGCATCCGGAACGGCGTCTACTCGCCCGACGTGGTTGCGAACGAGGGCTCCGTCCATCTCCCCGTGACAGGTGAGGGCGCGCATACCGGCACCTCGTTCCTGCTGACGGATCCGAACAAGCTCGTCTGCGCGTCCAATTTCACGTTCGAGGCGTTCGTCAAGATGGACCGGCAGACGACCAAGCCGGCAGATAGCCAGTACGCCGACTCGTTTGCCATCTTCTACGCCGGCTACATGAAAGTGTTGATGAACGGTTCCAACAAGCAACTGCTCTTTCGCTACAACGGCACCAATATGACGGATAAGTATGTGGGTCGCATTGACGATGGGTCTTGGCATCACGTTGCCTACGTGTATGATGCCGCTGCGGAGAAGATGACAGGTTATGTGGACTACAAACAGGTCACGACGGCGGTCGTGGGGAAGGGTGGCTCGGGCGTAAACATTCGTATCAGCGGAGAACACTCGGGTTACCAGACGCTCCCCGGCTGCCTGGACGAGGTGCGCATCACGCGGCGGGCCCTGAAGGTGACCGAGTTCCTCACCACGCACGATTGCTTGACGGGATCGACGCTCGCCCACGCGGATTTCGAGGATGGCATGGACCTGGCGCCGGACACGGGGCTGATCGGTGCGGGAGTCGCCTCGGCGCGGACGGGCGGCAGCGTGCCCGTGCTCTCCAGGTCCGTCCCCGGCGTTCGCATTGCCTTGGACGGCGTGGCGATGCAGGACGTGCGCGACAACAGGAAGTCCCTGCGCATCGACGGCGGCAAAATCGGCTGGAAGGATCTGGGGCTCCTCCGGCAGCCGACGTTCACGGTGGAGTTCTTTGCGAAGTTGGATCATCTCGACTACGTCGCGAACCTGATTCGCCTGACGCGGGGCGAGTCGCCCGACGGTTATCCCGCATGGGCGCTCTTCACGTTCGCGGAAGGGACGGCCGATCAGCTGACCGTCTGTGCACAGGACGCGAACGAGCTTTTTTACTTCCCGGCACATACGTTCGGGGGGAGCATCGCGGACGGAAGATGGCACCATTGGGCGCTCACGTTCGACGGCACGTCCGGAACGAACACCGTCATCACGCTCTACCGCGACTACGTGTCGCAAGGAAGCTGGACGCTCACGACGCCGATCAACTATCTTGACGTCGTCAACACGTTGTCCATCGGCGGTACTTCAAGCAACCCCTGCCACATCCGCGGCAATTTCGACGAGCTGCGCGTGAGCGAGGGCGTGTTGCCGACGGACAAGTTCATGCGCATCTTTCCGACCAGCACGGTGCTTTTGGTGCGGTAAAGGGAACAACCATGTCGAAGCTCATTTCTTGTTTCACGGTTCTGGCCGCTCTGGCGGCGTTTGCCGGCGCCGCTTACGCGGCAGGACCCGGAAGACCCGCCTGGTCGGGTCCCGTCAAGCCCGCATGGACGAAACCGCTCGCGCCGGCCTGGCAGCCAGCTCCGCCGCAACAGCCCCAGCCGCCGCCCCCGCGTCAGCATGCCAACCGGCGTCCACCGCCTCGTCCGCCGCATCCCGCGCCGCCTCCGCCTCCTTACACGGAGGTTTCCATTGAGGCACCCCAGCCCGCAGCACAACCCATCGGCGTCCAGCCGCCGCAGCCGCCCGCGCCCCTGACGATCCACTACGACTTCCGGTGAGAGGGACGCGGCGAATCGACGTAGTCCTCTGCCGCGGCGAAGCGGTCGAAGGCGCAGTCGAGGGCCGCGGCTGAATGGGCGTCTGAGCTGAGGATGAAACGGACGCCGCGTTCGCGGAGGAGGTCGCGGAAGGCGGGGGACGGGTAGGCGTCGTCGATCCAGCCGCGCGCGATGCCGCCCGTGTTGACCTCCACGATCTTGCCCGATGCGGCGAAGGCGTCGGCCGTGCGGCGCAGCTCCTCGTTGTACCAGTCCGCCGACTCGTCGAAGTAGCGCAGCACGCCGTTGAACTTGCGGATGATGTCGGGGTGGCCGATCACGTCGAAGTCGCACGTGGCGGCCATCTCGCGCTCGGCGGCGAAGTAGGCGCGGACGAACGCCTGCGCGTCGCCGCCAAAGGCGCGGGCGATTCCTTCTGAAAGCAGCTCGGGCTTGTGGTCGACGGGCACGCGGACGCCGTCGGGCGCGACGACTTCGTGGATCGAGCCGATGAGGTAGTCGAGACCCAGGTGGGCGTAGACGGACCTGTCGGACCGGACGCGGCCCGTGATGAAGTCGGCCTCGACGCCGCAGAGGATGCGGATGCGGTCCCCGTACTTCTCGGCGAGGGCGCGGATCTCGTCCGCGTACGGCGCCGCGGTGTGGGGCTGGAGCGTCCAGGGGTCGGCGAGCGGCAGAAGGGCGTGCGAGGTGAAACCCAGCGCGGAGAAGCCCTTTTCGAGGGCGGCGCGGACCATGTCCTCGGGCGAATCCTTCCCGTCGCACCAGGTCGAATGCGTGTGGTAGTTCGTTTTCACGCGCCTATTGTACCACAGTTGTGGTATAATGGCACCCCATGAACAGAAGAAGTTTTATCAA
>JAFRNO010000279.1 GCA_017430155.1 Kiritimatiellia bacterium
ATCCGCGTGACGGCAAGCGTGGTCGAGCCGCCAACTGTCAGCGGCGATGCGCTGTTGAATTCAATGTTGTCGGCAGAAGTTGGCGCTGTCGCCGGAACCGCGCCTTCCACGAGCCAGTTGCCGGGCGTCGCCCAGTCGCCGCCGCTCGCGCCATTCCAGGTGTAAGTTCCAGCGAACGCCGCGCACGCAGCGATCATCACGCCCAAACAGGCAATCTTTTTCATCTTTTCTGTGCTCCTTCTTGTCGGCTCGCACCGCTCACGCGGCGCGCAAACTTCACCTTGCTACAGTTTTACGCGGCGATAACATATCACATTCCAGCCTTTCTTGACAAGCCGAAATTACGATTTTCATCTCTCTTCCGACTATTCCCTGAACAGATCGTCAAGCGTAACCTCCGACTGAACGTCGTTCCAATACATGTTGTGTGCGAGACCGCATGTCGTTACCATCGTCAGGTGCACGGACTTGCCACGTCCGCACAACCGACCGAATGCCGCGATTCGGTTTTGGAGCTTGTCGTGCTCTTCCTTGGAAATGACATACTCTTCACGCGAGTATTTGATCTCGCAAAGATTGACGATGCCGTCTTTCCTGTCGATGAGCATGTCGATCTGAGCTCCCCGAGATTTCTCTACGTTCCCGATTCGCCACGAGTACACATCCGTGTGGACGCCCGCTATTCCAAGAGCAGCCTTGATCTGGGGAATATGCGCCACACATAGGCGCTCGTAAGCAAATCCTCGCCAGGCATTCTTCACTTCAGAGGACACCGACGCAGTCCAATAGTCCCCGTCCCGCGCGCGACACCCCTTGACGAACTGGAGATAGAACAGCGAGAAATTGTCTACCAGCTGATAAACGCCTCCATTCTTCGCTTCAGCAGGACGAAAGAGCCGGACAAACCCACATTCCTCAAGATCCTCAAGCATTTCCGAGAATTTGCCACCTCCGCACCGTGCGCCTATCTCGGAAAGAATCTCGTCACGCGTCAGGCCGTATCGCCTTTTGTCCAACGCAAAGATGATGCGCATGTACGGTTCTGGGTTCCTGAACAAAGAGGAATACAACTCATCGAATTCCAAACGAAGACCGTCATTCGGACCAAAGAACAGGCTGTCGAAGTTCTGCTCCGGGCTTTTCCCCTTCTCCAATTGGTTCCAGTAGTAGGCGACGCCACCGAACGCCATGTAGCATTCGGCCAGATTGAGTCGATCGTAACCTAGCCGTTTTTCGTTCGCATACTCCTCGCATTCTGCCAACGTGAAAGGATTGAGCTTGATCCGCACCCCCACTCGGTTGTGAAGCCCGCCGCGATTGCGGTTGATCTTTCTGACGATCCATGACGTGGCCGACCCGCATGCGATGAGCAAGATGTCCTTACGTGACGTTGCCCAACCATTCTAGAAACCCTCCAACGCGGCCAGAAAACCGGATTTGTGCGTATCCATCCACGGCATTTCGTCAATGAATATGACCTTGCGGCCATTCGGTAGACGCTCAAGAAACCTTTCCAGTTCGAAGAATGCCTCCAGCCAGCTCTTCAACCTCGGGCAACTGTCGTGTCCGTATCGACGGAGGGCAAACCGAAAATTGTCCAGCTGGCGGGCCATCCCCTCGCCTTTCAACCCTGCACAGTGAAAGGCGAAATTGTACCCGAACACCTCGTTAACAAGAAAGGTCTTACCGATGCGACGACGACCATACAACGTGACAAACTCCGAATAAGACGACTCGTACGCCGTCTTCAACGCCTTAATCTCAGCTCTTCTTCCAATCATGTCGACACCTCGTTTCCGAGCCAAAGTATATCAGATTGATGCGGTTTTGGCAACGGATAGATTCGAAAATGCGCTATCCGGTTCCAAACATTCACGAATCTGGCCTAAATGGCTCCAAATATCCAGCCCCTACCGATTTCGAGGACGTCTTGTTGTCCATGTACGATGCGCCCAGCTTCACGGGAACATGGCCGCCTATTCAATCACCAGCTTGAAGAACCGGTTCGTGCCGGACGTGTCCTCTGCGCCGACGAGCGGGAACACGCCGCCCTCAAGGTAGAGGTTGGTGACGCTCGGGGCGCTGCCAAGTTCCGGATAGCGGTAGAGGCGGAGCGTGCCGTTCACCTTCTGGCGCCAGCGCGCGCCCTGCACCTTGAGGTCGCCGTCGAGGGTGACGCGCCCGTCGGCGCCAACCGAGATGCTCTCGAAGAAGAGATCCGCCTGCGGATCGGCGAGCGTGTCGAGCCCGACGAGGTAGGCCGCCTGGACGGACGCGGCCTCGCCCGCGAAGTTCGTGATGGAGGCGTGCCCGGCCGCCGTCGCCGCGATGGCATCGAGCCACGTGCGCACGCGGTCGTCCGCGGAGACCGCCGCGATGATCGCGTTCTCGCCCGCCTCGGTGGGCGGCGGGAGGAACGACGGCTTCCACTGGGCCTCCGCCGTCACCGTCTCGCCGAACTCGAGCGCAATAAAGTGCGCGCCCGTGCCGTCGCAGGCGCAGACGTACTTGACCTTGCCCTTGTCGTTCAGGTATTCGCGTACCGGCCACCAGCTCGCGTCGACGTGGAGCGTCTGGATGGTCGCGCCGTCCGAGTCGTACACTAGGATGTCGACCGCGCCGTTCGTGATCTTCTTGGACGGCCAGTCATCCGCCTTCGTGAGCTTCACGAAGCCGCCGGCCGCGATTTCACGGTCCGCGCCGAGCGTGACGTCGACGATCGGATCGCCCCCCGCCTTGGCGCAGGTGAAGCGCAGCCCCTCCAGCGAGACCGCGCGGTCCAGGAGGTTCGTGAAGACGATGAACTCCGCCCCGTCGCCGCCGCCGTCCGCCGTGCTGGAATACACCGCCGCCACGCGCACGCCGAGCGCCACGTCGTTCGGCACGTCCGTGACGAGCCTCACGTCCTCGAGCGCGCTCCACTCGCCCGCCTGCGAGAGCCGGCGGGCCTTGATCGCGAGGCCGTCGGCGGGCACCGGCAAGCCGCCCGCGCCCGTCCCCGCAGTCGCCGTGTCGACGCCCAGGGCGAGATCCCATGCGGCGTCGGAGCTCGTGCCGTGGCACTGGTGGACCTCCACGGCGACCACGTTCTCGCCGGCGTGGATCAGCCCCGCGGGCACGGCGAACGTGAAGGCGTGGTCCGCCGGATCCACATGGGTCGTGCCGGTCTCGTTGGACCCCGTCGCGTAGGTCACCGCGTAGCCGGCGCCGATGTTCCCGCGCCCGACCTCGACGCCGTTGATGTACATCACGAAGCCGTCGTCGTACCACGCCGTGCCGGAGACGGAGACGATGGAGGCGAGGTCCGTGCCGTCGGGGACGGTGAAGGTCCTGCGGAAGTAGAACGTCATGACCTGCGTGCCGGAGGAGCCGTGGTTGACGTAGCGGGAAAGCGGGGTGTTGAACGAGACGCCGCTCCTGAATCCGAGCGGCGCGGCGCCCGACAGCCAGGCGTTCGCGTCGTCCGCGAGGTTCGCGGCGGCGTAACCCTCCGCGCGCCAGGCGCTGCCCGACGCGTCCGCGCCCGGTTCCCGGCCCCAGTCGTAGTAGGACCAGACGTCGCCCTTCGCGACCACGGCCGCGGTGTTCGTGGTGACGACGGGCGCGGACCCGGCGAACGCGGTGGCCGACGCGCTCACGGCGCCGCCCTCGAGGCGCGGGTCGGTGCCGTCCGTCGTGTAGTAG
>JAFRNO010000280.1 GCA_017430155.1 Kiritimatiellia bacterium
GTCCCGTGTCCTTCACGCGCGGGGGGATGCCCTGGATGCCCGCCGCGAGATGGGTGATGTTCGTGCCGACGTGTCCGTCGCCGCGCGTGACGACCTTGGTCAACTTCCCGTTGTCGTATGTGACCACGAGGGTGAGGCCGTCGAGCTTCCAGGAAATCCAGATTGGACGCCCTTCGGCCCACTTGGCGACTTCGGCGACCTGCTTCGTCTTCGCGAGCGAAAGGGCAGGATACTCGTGGGGTTCCTTCTCGCCGGCGGTCGTGTCGGCGGAGACGCGGTTCGTGGGGCTGTCGGGCAGGATCACGCCCGTCTCGGCCTCGAGCGCCTTCACCTCGTCGAAGAGAGCATCCCACTCGAAGTCCGTCATCAATTCGGCGCGCCCGTTGTAGTAGGCGTCCGCCGCCTCGTTCAGCCGCGCAACAGCCGCGCGCATCTGTTCCAGTTTGTCCATTGGCACCAGTATATCAAAAAGCCTATTTCGTGCGGCCGACGAGGCTGCGGGCGAGAGCGGCGAGCGGTTCCGCGTCGCCGGGCAAACCGTCAAGGGCGGCGAGGGCGGCATCCGTCTCGGACTGCACACGGCGCGCCGTCTCGTCGCGGTCAAACGGCGAATCGTCGTCGAGCAGGTCGTCCTCGTACTGGAACGCGACGCCAAGGTGGTAGGCGAAGAGGCGCAGCTTCTCGACGGAGATGTCGTCGCCACCGCCCGCGAGCGCGCCCGTCACCGCCGCCGCCATGAAGAGGTCAGCCGTCTTGTGCTCGTAGATGAACGGCACGTCCTTCGCGCCAGGGGCACTGTCCTCGACCTGTCCGCGCACGACGCCGAGGGCGCAGCCCGCGAAGAACTCAATCATCTTCGCGCGCGCGCCCGAACGCCGCTCGGGCGTTTGCGCGAGCGCAGTGAACGCGAGCGCCTGCAATGCGTCGCCCGCGAGGATGGCGTTCGCCTCGCCGAACTTCGCCCACACGCTCGGACGCCCCCGCCGCTCCGCGTCGTTGTCCATCGCGGGCAGGTCGTCGTGCACGAGCGTGTAGGAGTGGAGCAGCTCCACGGCGCAGGCGGGCAGGAGCGCATCGGAGGACGCACCGCCGACGGCGACGGCAGATGCGAGGCAAATGCGCGGACGAATCCGCTTGCCGCCGCCCTCCACCGCCCAGCGCATCGCGTCGGCGAGAACGCGCGGGCGTTCCTGCGCCGACAGCAGTCGGCGCAGTTCACGCTCCACGTCCTGAATCGCGTCCTCCAACATGCGCTTTTAACGAGCCTTGTACTCGTCAAGCTGCTTCTTCGCGCAGTTCGTGGTCACCGTCTGCGCGCCGCGCTCGAACGCAAGGAGCGACTGGTCGAGACGGTCGATCGTCCAGACGTGGAACTCGTAGCCCTTGTCCTTCACCGCCTTGATGAAGTCGGCCGTGATCACGTCCGGCCTGAAGTGGCAGTCCACGCCGTCCGCGCCCGTTTCTTTGAGGCCTTCCAGCACGTAGTCCACCGTGATCGGCGTCCACTTCTTGTCCTTGCCCTTGCGGCCCGAGGACGTAAGCCAGTACACCTTGTACTCCGGCATCAGCTTCTTCAGCTCCTTGCACGTCTCGCGGTTGAAGCAGATGAAGAGCGTGTTCTTGTTCGTGGCCTTCTTCTGCTTCGCGTAGATCTCCTTGATGTACGGCACGATCTCGGGGCCGGGCTTCACCTCCACGTAGATCTGGCGTCCGTCGACGGCGAGTTCCAGAACCTCCTCCAGAAGCGCAGGCCGCGTGGGCGAGAACTTCGACCCCTTCCACTTGCCCCAGCCGCCCACGTCGACTTTCGAGATCTCGTCCGCCCAGCTGGCCTCGGCGCACTTCTTCTTGCAAGCGCCGGCCGTGGTGCGCTTGAGGTTCCCGTCGTGGAACGTGAACACGCGCTTGTCGGCCGAGAGATAGATGTCGCACTCGAATCCGAACCCGCGGTCCACGGCGGTCTTGTACGCCGGCAGCGTGTTCTCCGGCGCGTCAAGCGATTCACCGCGATGGCAGATGAACGTCGCGTAGTCGGGCTTGGCCGCCAGGACCGTTCCGGCAACGGCAAGCGCCGCCAATCCAATCATCTTCTTCATTTGTTTGTTTCCTTTCTTGTTAGTGGAATGTTGAAATCAACCGGGCAGGGCGTAGTCGCGCACCAGCCGTGCCGCCAAGACGTCGGATGGCACGTCCTCTGTCCGCACGCCGAGCTTCGCGGCCAGGCCCTCGGCCGTGCCGCGCGCCTGCCCACGCACGAAGTCGCCACCGTCCACCTTCTCCGTGAACGGCGTCCACGCGGCACCGTCCGTCGCACAGAAACGCACCGTCACGCCGGACTCAGCGAGCATGCGCGCCATCAGCCGACGCGCACACCCCACGTTCACCACGGGCTTCCACGGCTCGCCGGGACGCGGATGGAACGACGTCGCGTGCGGTCCCATCGCCTCCAGCCGCAGCATGAACTCTAGGCAGATGCCGCGCGTGGCAAGATGCCAAGCGCCGCCCGCGACGTTCCCCGTGTTGACGATCTGGAACCGGTCACCGTCCGCCGGCCCCGCCAACAGCTCGGACGCCCGCACGGCCACCTCGCCATGCCACCCCACCACGCGCGCCCGCGCGAGAACGCATGCAAACCACACGGTACAGGAAACAGGCACGGTCTCCGCACCTCGGAGACGCGCCACCGCGCCCCCGGCGACGCCGAGAGCCAGCCCCTTCA
>JAFRNO010000281.1 GCA_017430155.1 Kiritimatiellia bacterium
CCTCTGGCATCTTCGCCCCGTACTCCTTCTCCAGCCGGTCAAGAAAACGCTGGGCCTGTGCCTTCAGCTCCGCCTCGGAAACATCGCCGTCATACGGACAGCGTAGAGCCAATGTTCCATACAAAGCAGTCCCAAAACGGACGGACTGCTCGACCTTGCGTACTTCCGTCATCCCCTCAAAGGGTTTATCAAGCGGCACCCACTCGCGCTTCGCCTTTTCCCGCGAATCTACCTGCCCTAGAACGGACGAAAACTCGTTCGTTTTCGGCGGCTTGTCGAAATCGACGCCAAATAGCCGATTAATCGCCTCGCGCAATTTCTTCGCCTCCTCATGCGCTGACTGCTGTTCCTTCGTGGGCGCAAAACTGCCGAATGATGCCGACTGCGTGTTGTTCGTGAAGACTGGAATCTTGTCGCCGGGCTTGTAGGACGGCCACTTGAAATGCGGGCGTTTCATATAGTAGATGCTGATGCTGTAGTCCCCTTTATTGCTGAACATGCCATTGACGGTGTACTGTACTGACACGTCCTTTACTTTCTTCTCCCCGCTGAAAAGGACGACGCCCGTTGCAAACCACCCGCTCTTTTCTTTCTTGCGCTTGAATTCCGTATCAAAGTCCCGCACGGATTCCTTTGCCTCTTCTTCTGATTTGACATGCGAGGTGCACCGCATGACGATTCCAAGGCGTTTCCCCATGTCAGCGGCAATCTTGTCAACCGTCTCGCGACATTCGGAATAGGACATCATCTTGCCGGAATTCGACGCCCAACGACCAATTTCAAGATTGCATTGCTCAAGACATTTCTCCTCGCCTTTGAAATTGAGCGACACCTTTTCACAGCCAAAATACGGTGTGGCAAGACGCGCCTCTGCATGGTGATAGAAGTTCGTTGTCGTCTTTTTCGTGAGTGGATCGTATATCGCATGCGCATCCGTCCGAATCAAGTCGCCAAAAGCCTTTGCGTATTCGGCTGATCCGATTTCCAGTTCAAACGGGGAATCGAGAACGATTTCCCCGTCCTCAATCCGGTACTTGGCTTCGCACGGCAACGCCGTGACGGCCGATCCAAGAAGCACCGTCGCCGCAATTGTTCCGCCAATCCATTTCTTCGCCATTATTACTTTCTCCTCTCCTGCCGAATCAGGGGATGCAATCTCCCCTGCCGCGAACAGTATACCACAATTCGGGGGGATTATGCTATACTACACCCCCATGAAAGCACTGATTCCAGCTGCGGGGCATGGCACCCGCTTCCTGCCCGTCACGCGCGTCGTCCCCAAGGAGATGCTGCCCGTCGGGTCCAAACCCGCCATCCAGCTCATCGTCGAGGAGGCGATCGCGGCCGGCGCGGACGAGGTGGTCATCGTGACCTCGCCCGAAAAGGAGATCATCAAGCGCTACTTCGACGGCGATCCCGATCTCTCACAGCGCATCCGCTGGGCGTACCAGACGGAGCAGAAAGGCCTCGGGCACGCCGTGCTGCAGGCGGCGGACGCCCTCGCGGGCGAGGCGGATCCCGTGCTCGTGCTGCTCGGCGACGCCCTCGTTTCGGGCGAAGCCCCCTCCGCCGCGATGGCCGCGATTTCGCGCGCCCACGGCGGCGCGTCGGTGGTGGGGCTTGAGCGCGTGCCGCGCGAACGCATCGCGCGCTACGGCATCGTGGCCGGCACGCCCGAGGACGACCGCGTGCTGAAGCTCACCGACCTCGTGGAGAAGCCCCAACCTGAAAACGCCCCGTCCGACCTTGCGATCGCGGGGCGCTACCTGCTCCATCCCGACATCTTCACCCTGCTGGCCTCGCAGACCCCGGGGCACGGCGGCGAGATCCAGCTGACGGACTCCATCCGCCGTCTGCTCGCCGCGCGCCCCGTCTACGGGTACCGCTATCCGGGCCACCGACACGACATCGGCAACCCGCAGGGCTATCTCGAGACGCTCCAGGCGTTCGCTTAGACGCCCGAGTAGCAGACGAATCCGCCGTCGACCGGCAGCGTCACGCCGGTGATGAACGACGCCTCGTCCGAGAGGAGGAACCGCGCCGCGCCGTGCAGGTCGCTCGGCTGGCCAAACTTGCGCATCGGCGTCTTCGCGATCACCTTGTTGCCGCGCGCGGTGAGCGTCTTACCGTCCTTCTCCAGCATCAGGAACCGGTTCTGGTTCGTGATGAAGAAGCCCGGCGCGAGCGCGTTCACGCGGATACCCATCGGCGCGAGGTGCGTGGCGAGGAAGCTCGTGAAGTTCATGATGCCGGCCTTCGCCGCGCCGTAGGCCGCCACCTTCGTGAGGGGCTGGTACGCCGCCATCGAGCAGAAGTTCAGCACGGCGCCGCCCTTCTTGAGCATCTCCTTGCAGAACACCTGGCAGGGCAGGATCGTGCCGATGAGGTTGAGCTTGTTCACGAACTCGAAGCCCTCCGGCGTGAGGCCGAAGAACGTATCGGCGAGCGGCGTGCCCTTCGTCATCTGCTCGGCGGGCGTGGTACCCTTCGGGTGGTTGCCGCCCGCGCCGTTGATCAGCACGTCGATGCGCTTCCACTTCTTCAGCACCACGTCGCGCGCGGCCTCGAGGGACGCCTTGTCGAGCACGTTCGCCTCGATGGCGAGCGTCTGCGTGAGGCCCTTCTTCGCGAGCTTGGCGCAGAACTGCTTCGCCACGTCGCCGCGCAGGTCGAGCACCGCCACCTTCGCGCCGTGCTTCAGCAGATCCTCGGTCATGCTCGAGCAGAGCACGCCGGCCGCGCCCGTGACGACGCAGACCTTTCCTTCCACGCCCTTGTCCTTAACGATCTTCATCTACTTCTCCTTTTTGGGGTTTTACGAAACGGTTTACTTGTCGAAAGCGAAGGTGATGGTACGGCCGTCCC
>JAFRNO010000282.1 GCA_017430155.1 Kiritimatiellia bacterium
CCTGCTCGTACTTCACGTTCTCGAACTCCTCCGTGTTGTACGCCTTCACCACGCGCACGCACGTGAGGATCTCGTGGATGCGCGAGCCGACCACCGAGTACCGCTCGAGCGCCTTCTTCGCCCACTTGCGGATGCGCTTCGAGAGCAACACCACCGGGCACATGAAGAGCGGGAACCCCACCACGAGCAGCACGAGCGTGGGCAGCATGTTGTTCTGGATGGCCGTCCAGATGATGAACCCCACCGAGACGACGATCTCGAACGGCGCCTCCGCCACCTCCTGCAGGACCTGCTGGATGATGTGCTGGACGAGACGCGGGTCGCTCGAGGCGCGGCTCATCAGCTGCCCCACGTCGATCCGGCCGTGGAACTGCATCGACTGCTCCTGGATGTGCCGGAGAATCTTGCATCGGATGTCCATCACCGTGTGCAGGGCCGCCCACGAGAGGCAGTACTTGTTCAGAAAGAGAAACGCGCAGCGAGCCAGCGCCGCAAGCGGCACGATCACGAGGATCGCGAAGAGAAGCGGCGCGCCGAGGGCCTCGTCCTCGTCCTGAAGGTCGAACCCGAGCTTCTTCGCGAGCTTCTTGAACTTGCCGTACTCCTTCAGAACCTTCCGCTCCTCCTTTGAGGCAACGGTATGTCCACTGGGACAACGGGCATCTTGCCCGTTGCGGTCGAGCTGAAGCTCGACCCTCCCGTCGGGGGCGGGAGAGACGCGCTCCTGCGCATCCGCCACCTCCACCTTCGCCACACCCACCTTGTCGAGCGCGGGCTGGATCACCTGGAAAAGCGGCAGCAGCGTACCGGCCGTCAGCATCCCGCACAGAATGCCGAAGTAGATGCGGAAACGGTACTTGCGGGTAAATCCCCACAGGCGGCCGTAGGCCTCCTTGGCGGAATACTCGCGGTCGAAGAACTCTTGCTTGTAGGTCGTCTTTGAATCGCCGTGGTGTCCCATGGTCGCGCCCTCACAGGCCCATGTCGGCGAGAATCCCCGCCAGCTGGCCCTTGATCACCTGCATCGACAGGTGTTTCTCGAAAAACGCGCGCGCGGCGGCGAAGTACGCGTCGCGGCGCCCCCAGTCGGCGCGGTACGCCTCGACGGCCTGCACGAGGGCGTCGGGGTCGCCGGCGGGGACGAACTTGATGGCCGGACACTCCTTCGCCTCCGGCGGATAGCCCGTGCAGAACTCGTTGATCGTGGGACGGCAGCACGCCATGCACTCGTACACCTTGTTGCCGATCACGCGCGCGGCCTTGGCCGTGGTGCCGAACACGCCCAGCACGACGTCGTGTGCGGCGATCACCTTCGGCACGTCCACGTACGGCACCTTGTCAAGGAACCGCACGTTCGCGAGGCCGGCAGCCTTCGCCTCGGTGGACGCCTTGTACGAGCCCCAGCCGAGGAAGTCCCAGCGGATGGGCAGGTCCTGCGTGCGCCGCGCGGCCTCCACGATCACCTCCGTGCCGTGGAGCGGCAGGTACGCGCCGTGGTACAGCACGCGGAATTTCCCCTCGCCGTCGTCCGGCGGGGGCGGCTGCGGCGTGAACACCGCTTCGTCCGTGCCCGTGAGGAGCACGCGCATCTTCTCGCGCGGCACGCCGAACTGCTCGGCGCAGAAATCGAGATGGCAGCTCGTATCCCACGTCACGAGGTCGGGCGCGTGCATCATCCGCGTCTCAAGGGCGTGCAGACGCCGCGCGCGCGGCTCCTCGGCCTTCCACTTGCACTGCTCCAGCACCTTCTTGTCCCACGCGGAGATCATCGGGTCGAACAGCACCTTCACGCCGCGCCTGTGCGCCCAGCGGCAGGCGGCGAGGATGTCGCGCTGGCGGCACACCGGCACCCACACGAGATCCGGCTTTGGACGCCGCCCCAGCCCGCGCACGCACGCCTCCACGTCCCCGAACTTGGGGAACCACTTCACGAAAAAGAAGTCGACCTCCCAGCCAAGTTCGCGGAACAAAGAGATATAGACCCGGTTACGCGAGTAGCCGGGATCGAATCTGCCCCAGAAAAGGACCTTCTTGCCCATGCGCGTATTCTACCAAAAAGCGGCCCGGACGGCAACGCCCGCCCGTAGCTTCAGGTGAGGGCGAGCAGGCATTCGCGGAGGAACGTGCAGGCAAGCGCCGTGGAGCGTCCCGTCGGGTCGAGCGACGGCGCAAGCTCCACGTTGTCGAGTCCCACCACGTTCAGCTGGCCGCAGATGCGCACCACGTCGCCGACGAGTTGCCGGTAGTTGAAGCCGCCCGCCTCGGGCGTACCCGTGCCGGGGAAGACGGACGGATCAAGCACGTCCATATCCACCGTCAGGTACACGGGCGCATCCGGCGGAATCGAATCCAAAACCTCCACGAGCGTCGCGTCGGAGAACGGCTCGGTCACCACATGGCCCGCGCGCATGAATTCAAACTCCTCGCGCGTCCCGGAACGGATGCCGAACTGGAAGATGCGTCCGTCGCCGAGCAGGTCATGGCAGCGGCGCATCACGCAGGCGTGCGACAGCCGCACGCCGAGGTAGTCCTCGCGCAGGTCGGCATGCGCGTCGAAGTGGATGATGCGCAGGTCGGGATGTTTCTTCGCGACGGCGCGCACGGCGCCAAGCGTCACGAGGTGTTCGCCGCCGAGCAAAAACGGGATTTTCCCCTGGAAAAGGATTTCCTCCGCCCGCGCCTCGATCATTTCCAACGCGCGGTCGGGCGCGCCGAACGGCAACTCAAGATCGCCGGAGTCGAAGAACGGGAAGTCCTCGAGGTCGCGGTCCTGCAGCGGGGAATAGGTCTCGATGCCAAAAGACTCCGAACGAATCGCCGCCGGTCCGAACCTCGTGCCAGGACGGAAACTCGTGGTGGAATCGTACGGCGCCCCGTACAGGACGACCTTTGCATCCTGTTCGTTTTCTGCCGCGCCGATGAACGTGGCACCGCCCATCCGAAACTCCTCCTCCGTTAACGCTGGACGCGGCCGGAGGCGTTGCCGGCGGCAAGGGCCTGCACTTCGGCCACGGACACGTGGTTGAAGTCGTGTTCGATCGAGTGCTTGAGGCACGATGCGGCCACCGCGAAGTTGATGGCGTCCTGCGTGCCATAGCCGTTCGCGAGGGCGTAGATGAGACCTCCGCCGAAAGAATCGCCGCCGCCCACGCGGTCGACGATCTGCACGTCGTACTCGGGCGAGAAGTAGGCCTTACGTCCGTCGAAGAGCATGCCGGCCCACTTGTTGCGGGACGCGGAGATCGAGGTGCGGAGCGTGATGGCCACTTTCTTGCAGCCGAAGCGGGTGGCGAGCTGGCGGGCGACGGAGATGTAGCCCTCCTTGTCGAGCTTGCCGCTGTCGACGTCCGTGCCCTCGGCCTTGATGCCGAAGACGTCCGCCGCATCCGCCTCGTTCGCGATGCACACGTCCACGTAGGGGACGAGCTTCGCCATCGTGGCGCCGGCCTGCTCGCGTGTCCAGAGCTTGCCGCGGTAGTTGAGGTCGCAGCTGACGGTGATCTTGTGCGCCTTGCAGTACTTGAGCGCGTCAAGGCAGATCGCGGGGCACTCGACGCCGAGCGCGGGCGTGATGCCGGTGAAGTGGAACCACTTCGCGCCCTTGAAGATCTTCGCCCAGTCGAAATCCTTGCGAGAGGCGGTGGCGATCGAGGAACCGGCGCGGTCGTAGACGACCTTCGAGGCGCGCTGCGAGGCGCCCTTCTCGACAAAGTAGATGCCGAGGCGCGAACCGCCCCACACGATGTCCTTCGTGTCGACGCCGAACCGGCGCACCTCGTTGCGCGCGGCGGCACCGAGCGGATTGTCGGGGAGCTTCGTGACGTACGAGGCGTCCATGCCGTAGTTGGCGAGCGACACGGCGACGTTCGCCTCGCCGCCCGCGTAGGAGCACTCGAACTTGTCCGCCTGGACAAACCGGAGATAGCTCTCCGGGTTCAGGCGCATCATGATTTCACCGAAGCAGACGATTCTCTTAGACATGGCTTTTCTCCACGAGTTCGCGCGCGGCGGCGGTGACTTTGTCCCACGCGCCGGCGGCGATCCATTCCTTGTTGACGAGTGAACCGCTGACGCCTACGCCCGCGCAGCCGGCCTTGATGTAATCCGCCACGTTGGCGGGCGTGACGCCGCCGACGGCGAGGAGGGGGATATGCTTGAGCGGCGCGAGCACGTCCTTGATGTAGGACGGCCCGACGGCGCGAATGGGGAACACCTTCACGAAATGCGCGCCCGCCTCGTAGGCGGTGAGGATTTCGGTGGGGGTGAAGGCGCCGGGCATGGCGACGAGGCCGGCGTCCACGCAGGCGCGGATGACGTCGACGTTGACGGTCGGGGTGACCATGAAGTTACCTCCCGCGTCGATCGCCATCTGGAGCTGGTTACGCGAAAGGACGGTGCCGGCGCCCACGAACATGTCGGGGCTGGCTGCGCGGATGGCGCGGATGGCCTCCGCGGTCTTGCGAAGGTCGCCGGTCTGGTCGAATGTGACCTCGACCAGGCGGATCCCGCCCGCGCGGTAGGATTCCGCGAGCTTGACGCAGATTTCAGGGGCCATGCCGCGAATGATCGCGACGACCCGCGTGTCTTTCACGCACTGAACGATTTGCTCCAACATCGTTGATTCCTCCTGACAAAAAAAGAAGCCGGCGGCGCCCTACTCTCCCGCGGGCGAGTCCCGCAGTACCCTCGGCGAAGAGGCCCTTGACTTCCGTGTTCGGAATGGGAACGGGTATGACAGCCTCTCTATGGCCACCGGCAAAAGGAATGCCGAGTCGACGGTCTAAAGGGAATCGCAGCGCAGCGGGAAGGAGATCCCTGCCACAATGAAGTTTGTGTGTAAGAAATTAAGCTAAGCCGCACGTCTGATTAGTACCGCTCGGCTCAACGCATCGCTGCGCTTGCACTTGCGGCCTATCGAGGTCGTGGTCTACAACCTGACTTTAGACGGTTGCCCGTGGGTGGTCTTGTCTTGGGGGAGGCTTGGCGCTTAGATGCTTTCAGCGCTTATCCGTTCCGTGCATAGCTACCCGGCCTGCCGCTGGCGCGACAACCGGAACACCATGGGCACGTCATCCCCGGTCCTCTCGTACTAGGGAATGCTCCCCTCAAACCACCTGCGCCCGCAGAGGATAA
>JAFRNO010000038.1 GCA_017430155.1 Kiritimatiellia bacterium
ATGGCGTGCGCGGCTACGTGGCGGACGGAGGCACGCTTGTTGTGGGCATGGCCGATCCTTTCGGGGATGCGTTCTATCACTTCGACGCGACGGACGCGGAATCGGTCGTGGACGACGGCGAAGGCGGCGTCGCGCAGTGGCTCGACACGCGCCGCAACGGCATGGCGGCCGTGAGCGTCATCGCGGGAATGTCCGTGGCGAAGCCGACGCTGAAGACCGTGGAGACGCGCAACGGGAAGACGATGCCCGTCCTCGACTTCGGCGACGTGAGCTATAGCGGCGGTCAGACGAGCACGGACACTGCCGGCATGGACATCAGGCGGAACGGCTCCGATCTGGGCGAGGCTGCCGGGTGCGTGAAGGAAGCCCATGTGGTGTACTGCGACAAGGGTAGCAACTACGACGGCTATAAGCAGCGGTTCATCTTCTCGGACCATGGACGCTATCCGTTCCACCGCGGTCAGAGCAACGGACAAATGTTCGGGACTCACAATGACAATCCGTATACAGGCTATACGACGGCGCCCGGAGCCTACGTGGCGCTGGACGGCGGGACAGTCGCGTACAACTACAACCTCACCGACAAGCAGTTCCACGTAATCTCCGCCGCGCCGACGAACGGCGTGCCCGTGCGTTCAATCACGCGTGACCGCGGCGCGCGCGCGGGCGGCAGCTATCAGGGCGAGCTGATTGCTTTCAAGGAGCATTTAAGCACGGAGCGGCGAGCCTACCTCCAGCGGTATCTGATGTGGAAGTGGCTGGGCGAAGGGACGGAGCCCGTCTACACGAACAGCGCCGCATCGCTGCGCGTGGCGAACGGCGGCACGCTGTCGTTCGCGGGCGCGCCGACGGTCTCCGTGCCGGCGATTTCCGGCACGGGCACGATTGCGGCGGGGAACCTCGTCGGGGTGTCGTCGCTCGCGTTCGACTTCCCCGACGCCGAGACGTACGACCGGCTGGCGGTGAACGGCACGCTGGCCTTGGCGGCGGCGGGCACGGTGTCCGTGACGGTGGGCGCGGGCGCGACGGAGCCGGGCGACTATCCGCTCCTCACGGCGACCAGCCTCGCGGGCGGCGACCTGCGCGACTGGACGCAGACCATCGACAACGCCTCCACATGCGACGCGCGCGTTTACGCGCAGGGCAACGCGCTGTACCTGCGCCTCGCCCCGCGCGGCATGGTGGTGATCCTGCGGTAGGGGACGACAAGCTTGACCGTTGGAGGGGATGAGGACAAAAGACAGAGGACAAAAGACAAAGGATATGTGGCTGTGGAGCGCAAAGCACAGTCCAGCTCAAAAACTTGTCCTTCGTCCTAAATCCTTTGTCTTTCGTCCTTTGTCCTCTGTCCTCTATATCGGCAACCCTCGAAAACACCAACTTGAGATTGACGTCGAGGGGGGCGAATGGTAATATGATAACCAATTATTCACCTTAGAGGAGGCCCTTCATGTCGAAAGTCAGAACTTGGACCGCTTTGCTGGCCGCATGCGCGTGCGGAAGCGCGCTTGCCAACTCCAATCCGGACGGCCTGCTCACGGCGTCCACGGCGGCGGACCTCGACGCGGCGGCCGAGGACGGCAACCTCGTCTTCGGGCGCGGCATGCTGAAGTGGACGGGCGGCGACGCCGCGTGGACCGGCGGCGTGACGCTCGCGATGCCGGACAACACGGAGCTGACCGTGAACGTCACCGACCCGAACGCGACGCTGACCATCAACGGCGCGGCCACGCAGGCCGGCAACGGCCAGTTCCTCAAGACCGGCCCCGGCACGCTGGAGCTGACGGGCGGAGGCCGCCTCGGCAAGGGCACCCCGTGGTCAGGCGGCTACTGGCCCACGCACGGGAAACCCAAAGAAAGCGATATCGTCGGCTTCATCCCGTACTGGGACGAGACGACCGGCTATTCCACAAACGGCGGCTACACGTGTTGCACGATCATGGAAGGCACGCTGCGCCTGAACGCCCCGGGGCAGACGTTCGTTCTTGCTAACATGCCGTGGGTGGGCGACCGTCAGCAGACCGACTCCCGGCTGGAGATCACGAACAACACGACGGTGACCACCGACGGCGGCTGGTTTTCGACTGCCCGCGGCACGGGTCAGACCTCGAACAACGCGTCATCGACGGTGCGCGTGACGGACGGCGGTTCGTTTACGGTAAGCGGGCTGTGCATGGGTAACGCCAACTCGACGCCAAGCTACTCTGCGCACGCGCGGATTGAGCTCGACAACGGCAAGATGACCGTCGGCGGCCAGATCTTCCAGCCGGAATCCTCCGGCTCTGCCGTGATCTCGCTCACGAACGGATCGTCCTTTGCCCACCAGTGGACGGGAAACACCGAACACGGGTGGGACATGCTCCATTCCGCGGCCACGATCGTCGCCGGGTGCAGCACGGCGGCGACGCATCAGGTGAAGCTGGATCCCAACGCGACGCTGGACGTGTTCGACGGCGGCGTGTTCAAGCTGAACCAGACGGCGCCGACCATCTATCGGGGCAGTGGCGTGCGCTCCAAGCGCGTGCGGTTTGATGGCGGTACGCTCATGCCGTACACGGCGGGCGCGGTCACGGAGTGGTTCGGCGGCGCGGGATCGGGCGTGACGAACTTCGTGGTGGGCGCGAACGGGATGACCGTTGACGTGCCGACGTGGAGTTGGCTTGGCACCGTGCCGCGCGCCGAGTCCGCGACGTCGAAGATCGTGAAGACGGGCGCCGGCGCGTTCTCGATTCCGCATGACGCGGACGCCGTGCCGGTGGAGGTGCGCGAGGGCGCGCTTGCGTTCGACAGCCCGTACCAGCTCTGGACGAACACCTGGGCGCGCACGTACGCGCCGGCTGCCGGCACCGGCATGTTCGTGGCGGGCGAGGGGACGCTCGGCGGCATGTCCATCGAACCCGCCGGAGACTTCACGGCGACCTTCGGCGCGACGGGCAAGCGAATTAACAACACGGGCCTGGGCTGGTCGTGCGCGGAGTGGGCGCGCGTGATGCCGGACGGCAACACGGTGGCGCTCACCGCGCCGGACGTCGAATCGCGCGGCGCCGCCTGGCTCACGCAGAAGATCCGCGTGGACGAGAGCTTCACCGTGTCGTTCGACTACTTCGCCCACGCATCCGGCAGCGAGACCGCGAAGTACGCCGTGATGCTTGCGCTCCAGACGACGAAGTCGACCGCCTGCGGCGGCAACGGCATCAACCTCGGCATCAACTACGGCACGATCTCGAACGGCTGGGCCATCGGCGTGAACGTCGACGGCTGCACCATACCCTACACGGCCTCGCGTCTCGCCGAGAACGCCTACAACATCGGCGTCACCGCCACCGGCGCCCAGCGGGAGGAGCTGATGGGCGCGCCGGACGCGCCCACGCGCTGCACGCTTTCCTACGACGCGGACGCCAAGCGGGCCGTGTTCACCATCGCTTCCGCCGTCGGGTGCAACGTCTGCACGCACGCGGTCAACGTTGACCTCGCCGCATGGCTCGGCGCGACGACGGCCTGGGTGGGCGTGACGGGAACGACCACGCAGAACGCCTCCACGCAGCACTTCGTGCGCAACTTCCGCCATGCGGCCGGTACGCCGCCCGCGCCTGCGCGCGTGCGCACGGGCGGCAACCTGCGCCTGGCGTCCGGTTCCACCTTCACGGCGAACCTCGCCGCGAGCGAGGCGATCGGCACGTTCGCGCTCGACTCGCTCGCGGGCGGCGGCGCGGCCACGCTGGACGTCGTCAGCCGCTCGTCCGACCCCGCCGGCTTCACGCTTCCGGAGATGTCGGTGGAGAACCGCTCGCTCTGGAACCTGAGCGGATACGCGCATTGGACGGACAGCGGCCTCGCCTGCTCGTCCAACAACAACAACTGCACGGGCGCCGCGATTTCCGCCCGGTCCTATCCGGCCACCGGGTCGTGGAAGATTTCCTTCGACTGGGATGCCGGGAAGAAATCCAGTAAGATCGCAGACCTCTTCTACGTCTACGTGTCGAACGACGGAAGCTACGGGTACGATCCGGCAAACACCGGCGTGACGCTGAGGTGGCAGGAGTGGGACAACTCCGCGGCGAAGAACGTGGTGCGCCTGAACCTCTGGACGAACCGCGTGCAGCACGCCACCAGCTTCATCGACGACGACGGCGCGGTCCTCAACATGAACAGCTGGGGCCCGATGCACGTGGTGGCCGACTACGATGCGGAGGCGAAGACGCTTGCCGTGACGATGACGCAGCAGGACGGCGCGAAGTCGAACACGACCGTCTTCGCCGGCGTCGACCTTGCGGCGAGCCTCAAGGGCGCCTCGCGGGCGCACCTCGCGTTCCGCTCGCAGGTGGGCGGCCTCTTCAGCGAGTCGATCGTCTCGAACCTCAAGTGGGAAGGGGACGAGATCGCGGCGGCCACGCGGACGGTGGGCCAG